>NZ_JAAHGU010000025.1:0-70439 GCF_010692685.1 Okeania sp. SIO2F5
ATTATCTCTCCCCAAATCTTCCCTCTTAACCTTTTCTCTCTTACCTTCTGTCTCCTGTCTCCAGTATAGCTGTCTCCTAGTCAAAAAAACTTGATATTTATATGAAGATACGGTTAGGGGTTCTATAAAATCTGACTTTTAACTTTTATAAGTAGGAGGGTTGGGAGACATTACCCCGACAAAATTTCCATCATCGGTGCATCCGTGCCCAAATCCTTGTCTTGCTCATCGGTGAAAAAATCTTTGGGAAAATATTTTTTGAGGGAGTGTCAAAGTTTTGAGCCTATAAAATCTGACTTTTAACTTCTATAAGTGGGAGGGTTTGGAGACCAAACCCCTACAAAATTTCGATCATCCCTACATCCGTGAAAAAATCCTTGTCTTGCTCCTTCTTAACAAATTCTTGGCAGTTGGTCTCCCACCAACATATCCACAATACGCTCGGTTCCAAAGGTGGTTTGCAACAACAAAATTCCCGGAGGAGAAACAATAACTTCCCCAACAATAGCAGCATCAATACCTGTAGGATGAGATTTCATTGCTGCCAAAACAGTTTCCGCTTTTTCTCCTGGCACCACCGTCACTAACTTACCTTCATTGGCAAAATATAAAGGGTCGAGACCGAGAATTTCACAGACTCCCTGCACTTCCTCCCGCACTGGTAGGGAAGACTCAAAAAGTCTTATTCCCACTTCCGAACTCATGGCAAATTCATTTAATACTGTTGCTACACCCCCACGGGTAGCATCTCGCATCGCCCTAACTTCCGGACAAACATCGAGAATAGTATCCACCAAACCATTCAAAGCTTGAGTATCGCTTTCCACTTCCGTTGCTAAAGCTAGGTCTCCACGGGCGATCGTAATAGCTGCTCCGTGGTCTCCAAGATAACCATTCACAATAACGGCATCCCCTGGTTGGAGATTTTGAGCAGAAATAGAAACACCAGAACGAATTACACCTACTCCCGCAGTATTGATAAATAATTTGTCGGCAGCACCTCGGTGAACAACTTTTGTGTCTCCAGTGACAATTTTAACTCCCGCAACATCTGCTGCTGCTTTCATACTTTTTGCTATTTCTCGGAGGGAGTCAACGGGGAAACCTTCTTCAATAATCATTCCGCAGGAGAGATACAGAGGTTTTGCTCCACTCATCGCTAGATCGTTAACGGTGCCGTTGACTGCCAGTTCGCCAATATTGCCTCCGGGAAAAAAGATGGGGTCAATGACATAAGAGTCGGTGGTAAAAGCAAGTCTGTCTCCTTGAGCAGTGAGAGTTGCCAGGTCAAATGTTGCTTGGTCTTCGAGTTGGGAGAGGGTGGGGTTATCAAAGTTGCTGACAAAAATATCTTCTATAAGGTCGCGCATTGCTTTACCACCACTACCGTGAGCGAGATTAATGTTGGTGTCGCGCACTTTTGTCGGGCGACGTCGCGCTTGTTCGATTTTTTTAAATAAAGGATGTTGTGTGGATTCGTTGTCAGGAGAGTTTGTCATTTCAGTTATCAGTTATGATATTAAATATCAATTTAATTAATATTGCTAGTTTTTTAGATTTAGTAATCTATTTACGATAGTATTTTTTTCAAATTTTCAACCTCACGTTTAATGTCTGAATCATTTTTCATTGTATTTAAAGGAGCGTTGTATTTTTTTAACTGCTCAATAAATTCTCTTATTTCCTGATTGGAAACTTTGTTTGTCATTACTTCCAATAATTCCCTAAACTTTTTTTGACACAATTTATGTTGTAAACTAGCAGAAATGTTTGAGTCATTGAAAGAAAGTATTGCTATAAGTGCTTGTTCAGAATCGAATTTTTCTAGCATAACTATGTATATCTCTTCAGCACCCCAAGCAATACCATTTCCATTGGTTAAAAATACTTCTACTAAACAATAGACATATTCACGGTTTACTTGAGGTGGAATCTTACCCATATCGCCAACAAGTCTTTGGAGTTGTCGAGCAAATGGAGGTTCGTTGTAGAAGTTATTTATTTCTCTATGAGCTGTCAGTAAGTTTTCAATAGATGTCTGTATTTCAGCCAAACGAATATTATCTGGTATATAAGATTGTCCTGACACTGTTTCCAGAAATTCACGAGCTAAATTTGCTTGAAGTTGGTCATTATTTGCTACAAACCTTGCATACTTTGTGCCAAATTGATAGCGTGTCTCCTCATCTAATCTATCCCATAAAAAAGGAATTAGAAGCCTGACATTTTGCCGAGTTTGAGTTGTACTATTAAGTTGAGTATAAATACCAAATAAACCAGCAGTTAAAGTGTTTATTTTCTCCACTGTTAAATCTATACAAAAAGAGGCTATTTGTTTAGCATCTTTCTCAGATATTTGGTTAGTCTTAATATTTTTAAGAAGCTTTTTAATCTCAACTACTACATTTGACAAAGGGAGAGTAATTACTTCAATAATACAAGTTTCTAGCATACTTATAAGCTGTAAACCTGTAATTTGATTATGATTAGGATGGGCTGCACTTGCCCAGTTGCGCATATA
This sequence comes from Okeania sp. SIO2F5, assembly GCF_010692685.1. NCBI lineage: Bacteria > Bacillati > Cyanobacteriota > Cyanophyceae > Oscillatoriales > Microcoleaceae > Okeania > Okeania sp. SIO2F5. Next base: position 2,522 of record NZ_JAAHGU010000025.1, read on the forward strand.
TCTTACATAATCAAGGTGTTGAAAACCTAAGTCTGATATTAATCCAATTTCATTAGCAGCTTTGATTAATTCACTATCATTTATCTTAACTAAATCATCTTTATCTTTTAACTTCTTACGTCGCTCAGAACTAGCACCAACAGCAGTATCAAAAAAGTAATCTAAGTCATATTGTGAAACTCTTATTCGTAGTTCATAAATTGTTTCATCCCAGAGGTAATTTAAAGCAGCATCAAACAATCCTGCTGCTGAAGCGACAATAAATTTTGAGATATAAAAAGAACGTTTTTTTTGATTATCTTCTATTTTTTCAACAACATCTTCTATGTTCTTAAAAACTTTCAGTCTTTCATTTACCGTTACTAATACAGAATCTGTAGGTAAACCATATTGTTTCATAAATTCGAGCAACTCATCCTCAAATTGCTTGATTTGAGCTGAATAATTTGAGCTTGGGGTAATTTTAGAAACGTCTTCTTGGTTTGTCATAGACCTGTTTTAAGCTACATTAAAAACATCTCTGATTATGTTGGGTTTCACTTCGTTCTACCCAACCTACTTTATTTTACTAACTACAAAATTTCATCAGGGTTAATACCTCATTAGTGAATTTCCAGGCGACATAATCTCACCTTTTCTATAATATTGGCTCCCATTTTTTCGTAAAACTGAATACCATTATCGTTGTTAATATTCACAGTCCAATCAATTCTACCGCAACCTGTTTCTTCAGCTATTTGATACAGACGAGTCATTAAAGCTGTACCAATTTTTTTACCTCGGTATTCTGCTTTTAAATACAAATCATCTAGCCAAATACCAGGTTTAGCTAAAAATGTAGAATAAATTCGATGATAACTAGCGAAACCTACAGCTTTACCCCCTACTTCTGCTAATAAGATAGAAGTAAGGGGAGTTGTGCCGAATAAATCGTTATTTAGTTGTTCAGTTGTTGCTTTAAGAGATTCGGGGCAGCCGTCAAATCTTGCTTTTAGATACAGCAATTCCATAATTATTTTTATGTCACTGGGAACTGCTTCTCTAATTACTATTTCTTGATTCAGCATAATTTTTAAACGGTAATTTAAAAAGAATTAATGTAAGCATTTCCTAAAGCAATAGCTGATAGCTGACGGCTGAATGCTTACGAATTAATTGCTTACTTTTTCAAATTAACCGTCAATTTTTTCCAGATAAATTAACTATCATTTTCTACTTTTTCTGCATGACGACCGGGATGTTTATCAATATGAAGTTGACCGCCGATCGCCCAATTTTCTCGACTAAATTCGTCGATATGAATTGTCACCCACTCTCGTTTTGTTCCTAAAGTAGAAACAACAGTATCAGTGACAGCTTTTGCAAGTTTGCGTTTTAATTCAACGGAATGACCGTCAGCAATTTGAATTGTTATAAATGGCATAATTTTTTCCTTCTATTTTACTAAACTAATATATATAGAATTATGGGATCTATTAGGCATCTCTAGAAAAGAGGGAGTAGGCAGTAGGGAGTAGGCAGTAGGGGGAAATAATTGATAATTTCTGTGTGATAATTGATTTGATTTTTTATGATCACCAGATGTCTATTTATGTACTTCAATATAAAGAGATGGGAAGATGGTGAATATGGGAACAAATTTACACCTTTTTCCCCTATTCTATATTACTTTTGTGCATCTCATATTTGCAAAAATACTTTTTTCTTATCTATTCCCTATTCCCTATTCCCTGTTGCCTGTTGCCTGTTGCCTAAAAGTGATAATTTTTTGGCTTTATTCAAAATTGAGATGCACCCTTACTTTTCCTTATTTCATATTCAAACTAAATACCTTATCTTCTTCCTTCTTCCTTCTTCCCTCTTCCTTCTTAAACAACCTTCCATATTTATAATAGGCAGCACAAGCACCTTCTGAGGAAACCATACAAGTGCCAATAGGATTTTCTGGAGTACAAGCAGTACCAAATACTTTACATTGCCAAGGTTTCAAAACACCTTTGAGAATTTCCCCACATTGGCAAGCTTTAGCATCAGCAACTTTTTTGTTAGGCACACAAAATTTAATTTCGGCATCAAAACAGCCATAAGCATCAGTAATTTTTAACCCAGACTCAGGAATATCTCCCAAACCTCGCCACTCAAACTTATCCCGCACTTCAAATACTTTGCCCATTGCTTCCAGTGCGACCTTATTACCTCCTTCTTTAACCACGCGACTATATTGGTTTTCTACCTCACAACGACCTTCCACCATTTGTTGCAGCAACATCCAAATAGATTGCAAAATATCCAGAGGTTCAAATCCTGATACTACCAAAGGTTTCTGATATTTTTCGGAAATCACGCGATAGGGTTCGGTGCCAATAACCATACTCACATGACCGGGCCCGACAAAACCTTGTAATTCCAAATCTGGGTTACTCAGTAATGCTTCTAGAGCAGGTACAACCAAAACATGGTTGCTGAAAATACTAAAGTTTTCAATACCTTCCGTTTCTGCTTGCAAAATAGTTAAAGCTGCACTGGGAGCAGTAGTTTCAAAACCTAAACCAAAGAAAATTATCTCTTTTTCTGGGTTTTCCTTTGCTATCTTCAAACTATCCAGGGGCGAATAAACCATCCGAATATCTGCACCTTGAGCTTTTGCCTGCAACAAACTTTTTTGAGAACCCGGCACCCGCATCGCATCGCCGAAAGTTGTAAAAATAACGTTGGGTTTTTCCGCCAGAGCGATCGCGTCATCTAATCTACCTCTTGGCATCACGCAAACTGGACATCCAGGGCCATGTATTAGTTCGACATTATTAGGTAAAACTTCCTCAATGCCATATTTGAAAATAGAGTGAGTGTGACCACCACAAACTTCCATGATTTTTAGTGGGCGATCGGTTGTGTATCCTAATTTTTGGCTGAGTTTATCAATTTCTCTTACTAAACCTTGCGCTTTGTGGGGGTCGCGAAATTCTTTAACGTATTTCATATATTTTTTCTGTTTCTGTTATAAGTTGTCGTATTGTAGGTTGGGTTAAGCGCTAGCGCAACCCAACAAATAAGTTATTAGAGTTGTTGGGAATTAAGCTAAAAAAATGGCTAAAACCCTTATTGGTCAAAGTTTATAGCGTTTTTCAGCCCTCGAATCATGAAAACCTTATAGAATAAGCTTTTGAGCATTGTTCAATTGTTATTTCCCAACAACTCTATTATAAATAGACATCTCCAGAAAAGAGATAACAGGGAACAGGGAACAGGGAACCCACCCCTCGCCCCTCCCCCTCCCAGGAGGGGAGTAATTGATAATTTATGTGCGATAATTGATTTTATTTTTGATTATTGGAGATGTCTAATAGATATCTCCGAAAAAGATATAGACTTTTTGGAAGAGTAGGCAACAGGCAACAAGCACCAGGGAAGAGATTTTTAGGAAAAAGGTACGAAAAACGATTTAGAGAAGTGACTTTTACAACTCTAGCTGATGTTAAACAAAAGGCAAGTTTATTTTTTGGAGATATCTAAATAAATATCATAATAATATGTTAGGTTTCCTCCCTCAACCCAACCTACATCTATTAGAGTTGTTGGGTTTCATCTGTTCAACCCAACCTACGTTTTAATTCATTACCGCAGCAACTTCCTGCAATAATTTCAAAGTTTCTACTGCCTCTTCTTCATCCAAACGGTTCATGGCAAAACCAACATGAACTAACACCCAGTCACCAACACAAGACTCAACCGGATGTTCTTCATCAACTATGCAGGCAATATTCACCTCTCGTTTCACCCCACTAATATTAACTGTTGCCAATTTATTGACAATATCCGTTATTTCAATAATTTGACCAGGAATTCCTAAACACATTTTTCTTAAATTAATCAACGTTTAATTAAAATCAAAACAAATTTTTTTATCCATTTTTGAGTTGCTAGAGAGTGCATAAATATAGTGTAGGTAATATTTTAATTTTACCTCCCTACTCCCCTACTCCCCTACTCCCCTACTCCCCTACTCCCTAGCCGCAGCAATAACAATTTGACCCAGAGATAAACCACCATCATTAGGTGGAACTTGACTGTGAGTCAACACTTCCAACCCCATTTTAATTAGACGATCGCTCACTAATCAAAATTTTTTCAAATCCGCGCATCCGTGGCAAAATCCTTGTCTTGCCCTCCCATTCTAGCCGCAGCAATAACAACTTGACCCAGAGATAAACCGCCATCATTAGGTGGAACCTGACTATGAGTCAACACTTCCAAGCCCATTTTAATTAGATGATCGCTCACTCCAGAAAGCAACAACTTATTTTGAAATACCCCACCGCTCAAAGCCACTTGATTAAACTCACAACTCTGATGTAACTCAGCCACCATCTCAGAAATAGCGATCGCTAATCCTTGATGAAACTTAGCTGCCATCAGAGCCGGAGAAGCACTTTGTTTTGTTTCTATCAGTAAGGATTGCCACATCGGCTGTGGCACCAGATAAGTAAGAGGGAATTTACTATCTTTACTTAAGGTAAGCATATTAAATTGATAACCTTCTATTTCTTTAGCATCATTTAATAAATACTCTGTTGCTAAAGCCTCTAAATTTATCGCTGCTTGGCCTTCATAACTACAAAATTCTCGACAAATACCAATCGCTGCAGCCACCGCATCAAATAACCGTCCGCAAGAAGAAGCTAGGGGAGAATTAATCCCTTTTTCCATCATTTGATTTAAGGTGGCCAGAGGTTTTGTTTGGAAAAAATTAAATAATTCTAAATCTTCGTAATCCTTAAGAAAATCTAAACCAAAAGCAGTTACTAAATGAGCATAAGTATTGCGCCAAGGTTGGGAAATAGCTTTTTCTCCTCCAATCATTGGCACAGGTTTAAAAGTTCCTAAACGTTCAAAACTGTGATAATCTGCTAATAAAAATTCTCCCCCCCAAATAGTTCCATCTTCTCCATAACCCAACCCATCCAAAGCAATTCCTAAAACTGGATTTGAGTCAATATTTAAACCATTTTCTGCCATACAAGCTGCAATATGACTATGATGATGCTGCACTTCAATCAAGTTTAAATCATTAGCTACAGCCAGATTTTTTCCCAGTTTTGTTGATAAATATTCCGGGTGTTTATCCACAACAATTGTATTTGGTTCAGCCTCCAATAAACCTAAGAAAAGATTCAAAGTTTTTTCATAAGCTGTAGCAGCCAAATTATTTTCTAAATCTCCAATATGTTGAGATAAAATAGCTTGCCCATCACGCAACAAACAAAAGGTATTTTTCAACTGACTTCCCATGGCTAAAATCGGAGAAATATTTGCAAATCCTGGGGGTAAATTAATCGGTGCTGGTGCATAACCACGGGCACGACGAAGAACTTGAGGAACTTCCTTAATAACTCGTACTACCGAATCATCAACCCGATTAAAAATAGGGCGATTATGTATTAAAAAATAATCAGCAATTTCTGATAGTTTTTCCCGCATTTCTTCATTATCAATACACTGAGGTTCGTCAGAAAAATTGCCACTTGTTAATACTATGGGAACATTTAAACGACGCAACGCTAAATGATGCAGTGGCGTATACGGAAGCATAAAACCTAGAGTATTTTGTCCTGGTGCAACACTAGGTGCTAACTGTTGTACAATAGTTTTCTGCAACAACACAATAGGAGCAGCAACACTTTCCAATAATTTCTGTTCCGCATCAGTAATATGACAATATTCAGAAATTACCTCTATATCCCGCGCCATCAAAGCCAGAGGTTTATCCGGACGGCGTTTGCGATGACGTAACTTTTGCACCGCCTCCTCATTAGTGGCATCGCAAGCAAGATGAAAACCGCCTAAACCTTTGATAGCAACTATCATTCCTCTTTGGATGAGAGTACAGACCGCATCCACATCATCCAACATTGAAAACATATCGGCAGTTACAGGTTTACCATCCGCTCTTTCTAACCAAGCTTTCGGTCCGCAAACATGACAAGCGGTAGGTTGAGCGTGGAAGCGACGGTTAAGTGGTTCGGAATAGTTTTCCTGACATTCCGGGCAAAGGTGAAAATTTGCCATAGTAGTATTTTTGCGGTCGTAAGGTAATTTTTTGATAATACTCAGACGAGGTCCGCAGTGGGTACAGTTAGTGAATGGGTAGCGATACCAGCGACTCATGGGGTCGAATATTTCGCTTTTGCACATGGAGCAGGTGGCAGCATCGGGAGCTATTTGGGTACGAACTGTATTGGTGGTGCTGGGGGCAATGATAAAATCCGCAAAATTTTGGTTGGGGAGTTGGTGTCTAGTGATGGTTTCGATGTTTGCCAGGAGAGGGCGTTCAGAATGTAATTTTTCGATAAATTCATCAATAGTAGAGCGATCGCCCACAACTTTGATTAGTACACCTTGTCCGTCGTTACTAACTTCACCGCGCAACCCCAATGTTTTAGCAATGCGGTAGACAGTAGGGCGAAAACCGACACCTTGTACAGTGCCATAAACTCGAATTTCTTCTGTTATTTCAGACATTATGGATAATAATTATGATAATTTTTAATGTAAGCATTTCCTACGGAATGCTGCGCAAACAGCCGTCAGCGATCAGCACTTCCCTGCGGGATGCTACGCAAACAGCTATTGCTTTTATTTTTAGATAAAAGCTTTAATAATTGAGTCAAAATTTATACTTAATTTATACTTGCTACAAAAATTGGCTTTAAAGTCTATATTCATTTACAGCAGTTTTGGAGTTGATGAGGTACAAAATTTTAGGACTTTAGGGAGTAGGAACCCACCCCTAACCCCTCCCAGGAGGGGAATTTGGGAGTAGGGAAAAAAAAGATTAATTTTCAAACTGTACCTCACTATCCTAAAAAGTGCTGTAAACCTTATCATGAGAGCTGAGAGCTGACAGCTAATAGCTGAATCCTTATAATAACTGATAAAGTTTGTATGATGTGATGAAGTCTAGAAAATGATAATATTATTGTCAAGCATCAATCAGATATTCAACAGATTTTTCCAGCGTTGGAAATTTCATTTATATGCAATTTTACCCCATCCCACTGAAGCTAAAATTTTGATGCTATCCGATGATGAAAATACTTGGTTTTTACCCAATATTTGTATAAATGAAGATATACACCCTAGTGATTTTGCAACTATTCAAAAAGTAATAGAACAAGAACTTGGTATTTCGGCAAACATTTTATATTACGCTCATAATTATGACGATAAATCTAAATGTGAAATTCACACAATATATGTACTGGAACATAATTATTCGATAAAAGAGCTTTTAGAAAAATTCCAAGATGCTTCTTGGGTTGACCTTGAAACTTTGAAAAATATATCTCTAAAATTACCAGAACATAAATCAGTTATCCAAGAATATTTAAGAGAAATTGAAAGTAGTGAAATTCCAGAACTACGTCCACCTTGGGCTAGAAAAGGTTGGTTATACTCTGCAAAAAAATGGATTGAAGAGCAATTATTAGAATTAAATTATCAACAACTTTCTCCCATAGAATGTATCAAAAGTTGGGGTATATCTTGTGTGTTGCGGGTTAAGACCACAGCCGGAAATATTTATTTCAAGCAAGCTTCTACACTACCTCTTTTTTGCAACGAACCATTAGTCACAACCGAATTGGCAAATTTATTTCCCCAACATATTCCTACTGTGCTTAGTATAAATTCTGAGCATCACTGGATGTTATTAGCTGATTTTGGGGAACCTATTGGTAGAAATTCACGCATCAAACTACAAAAAGATATTTATCGTTTACTCGCTCAAATACAAATCAAATCAATTCAGCATATTGATAATTTATTGAGTATCGGATGTTTAGACCGACGTTTGGAAAAATTATCAACTCAAATAGATGTTTTATTTAACGATAAAAATGTTCTATCTCAATTCAAATAAACTGAAATTCAGAAACTACAAACACTTGCTCCACATCTGAAAAACTTATGTTCTCAACTGGCAGAATATAAAATTCCCCAAACATTAGTTCATGGAGACTTGCATTTAGGAAATGTTGCTTTGCATAACAATAAATATCTCATTTTTGATTGGACGGATAGCTGTATTTCTCATCCTTTTTTTGATATGTTTCCATTATTTTTTATCCAGAATAAAAATCCTTTTTTCTCGCCCTTAAAAAGTTTGCGAGATGAATACTTAAGCCAATGGGAAATTTATGAATCAAAGCCTCGTTTACTAGAAGCTTGGAAATTAGCAAAACCTTTATGTGCTTTACATCATGCCGTTACCTATCAGCATATTACTGCCTGTTTAGAACCGAGAGCAAAACAGGAGTGTAATGCTCTGCCCTATTTTCTGCGACAACTTTTGAAATGTAAAATTTGGCGTTGGTAAAGCGCGTGTATGATATTAATCTTAATTCTTTAGGAGTCAGGAGTCAGGAGTCAGGAGTCAGGAGGGAAGAAAGAAGAAGAAACTCCGAGTAGAAGGAGAAAGTTTTTCGGGGATCGTAAAGGTCACGGAGTTCTATTGCGCTCTTATCCGGACATGGTATCATACCTCAAATTACCAACGCCTAAAATTTAAGAAAATAGAGCGAAAACCAATACCTTGTACAGTGCCATAGACGCGAATTTGTTCTGCTATTTCATATCATGTCCGTTAGTATAGTCCCGTGTAAAACTTGGAGAAATATCTACCGCCATATAAGTAAAATTTTTCCTTCTCTTAAAGCTTCTTCTTTCTTCCTTCTTACTTGTTCCTTACCTTCTCTATACAAGACCGATGCTACCGGACATGATATCAGACATTATACGATCGAGTATCATATAGGTTGGGTTTTGCTCCGCAAGATAAAAATCGCATCTCACAACTCAACAAAAATACAGATAGTGTGCGGGCCAAGGTTGCCTCAACTGATATAATTTATATATAACTGAAATCAATCCTAGAAAATCAAATCCATGTTTGAACAACTACCAGAAGCTATTCAGCAAAAAGTCAAAACCTTAGCTACTGAAGCACAAAAATTAAACCCCACTGGATGGTTTGAAGTTTTATATTCAGAAGCACACAGAGATGCTACACAAATACCTTGGGCACGTTTAACTACCCACCCCTACCTACAAGACTGGTTAAATTTTTCTCAACCTCAAGGAGAAGGAAGGAATGCTTTAGTGATTGGATGTGGGTTGGGTGATGATGCAGAAGCTTTATCCAAGTTAGGTTTTCAGGTGACTGCGTTTGATATTTCTCCAACAGCAATTTCTTGGTGTCATCAAAGGTTTCCTGATTCTTCAGTCAACTATCTGGTTGCCGATCTATTGGCATTAGATACAAACTGGCATAACTACTTTGATTTAGCGATCGAGTCACGCACTATTCAAGCTTTGCCCGTGGAGATGCGAGAGAGAGTTATTAACTGCATTGCTCCAGTGGTAGTAGAAGGGGGAACACTTTTGGTGATTACTCGTATACGGGATACGGATGTTATACCTGATGGTCCTCCTTGGCCTTTATCAGAAAAGGAGCTGGCTCAGTTTATTGACTTAGGATTTCAGGAAGTGCATCGCAATTTTTTCTGGTCTGAAGCGGGTCAAAATACTATCAAACAGGCTTGGATAGAGTATTGTTTGCATCAACAGTGACATTTTGAAATTTTTCAAAAGTAGAGCGATCGCTTTCTTTCCTTAAAGCTGTTGATTTTTCATATTCAAAAGGAGGAGATAACTTTATGGAAAAACTAGATTATCGCGAATTAGTTCAGAAAATTATCAATCAACACGCTCACGAACATTCTGAGGAAGATATGGAAACCACTGAAATAGTTTTCGACCTAGAACGCGACCGCTATTTATTGTTGTATGCGGGATGGCGTGATGAAGAGCGAATGTATGGATGCCCAATTCATATTGATATTAAGGATAGAAAAATTTGGATTCAGCGTGATTTTACCGAAATAGGACTAGCTCATCAGTTGATAGAATTGGGAGTACCCTCATCAGATATTGTTTTGGGATATCGAGCGCCTTATGTTCGACAATTTACAGGTTTTGCCGTGGTGTGAATTAAAGAGTGTGGGGAGATGGGGAGATGGGGAGGTGGGGTGATGGGGCGATTTTAAGCCATTGGATCGAAAATCTATATTCCTATTCCCTATTCCCTACTCTTGCAAGAAGTCTGTATCTTTTTCGGAGATGATATAGATACAGATATAATATTAACGACATTCCTAAAATCTGAAAAACTATGACCGACAAATTTAACAGTTTTGTTGCATTAGCAAAGCAGAGGTACAGAATAACACTTACTTCTGTTGAGGAAAAGTTATTAAAGGCTATTGTTGCAGGAGAAGTAGCTGATTATCAAGTTAAATCTCCAGAACTTGATAATCCAGCTCAAGTAGAATTATGGGGAGAAGAGCGAATATTATCGGCTGAGTTTATTTACTGGCTATGTACAGATGTGGAAGCTTTTAAATATTTTACTAATCATGGTTTACAGGTTCGTGGAGCTAAGATTTCGGGGGAATTAAATCTTGAGTTTGTTAAGTTTGAAAGTTTATTGTATTTCACAGAATGTGTTTTTATACACAAAATTATTCTGAGGGGGGTGAAGGTAGAAGAAGTCAAATTTAATGGTAGTCATGTTGTTGGTATTGATGCTGCGTTGATTGAAGTTAGGGGCAGTTTATGTCTGAACAATGGCTTTCAGAGTAAGGGTGAGGTAAATCTGGGTAGAGCTACTATTGGTTGTATACTCCTTTGTAATAAAGGTCATTTCTCTAATCCAGAAGGATATGCGCTAATTGCTCAAGGTATAGAAGTCAAAGCTGATGTCTTTCTGAGATATGATTTCAAGGCTGAGGGTAGAGTCAGTCTATCTGGAGCTACTATTGGTGGTCAACTAGATTGTAGTGGAGGTCATTTCTCTAATCAAGAGGGAGATGCGCTTTTTGCTGAGAACATAGAAGTCAAAGCTGATGTCTTTCTGAGAAATGGCTTCCAGGCTAAGGGTAGAGTCAATCTATTAGAAGCTACTATTGGTGGTCAACTTAATTGTATTCAAGGTCATTTCTTTAATCAAGAGGGAGATGCGCTTTTTGCTGAGAACATAGAAGTCAAAGGTTCTGTCTTTCTGAGTAATAACTTCAAGGCTGAGGGTAGAGTCAGTCTATCTGGAGCTACTATTGGTGGTCAACTTAATTGTATTCAAGGTCATTTCTCTAATCAACAAGGTGATGCGCTCTTGGCTGAAAGTATAGAAGTCAAAAAATCTGTGATTCTGAGTAATAACTTCAAGGCTGAGGGTAGAGTCAGTCTATGTGGAGCTACTATTGGTAGTCAACTTAATTGTATTCAAGGTCATTTCTTTAATCAAGAGGGAGATGCGCTTTTTGCTGAGAACATAGAAGTCAAAGGTTCTGTCTTTCTGAGTAATAACTTCAAGGCTGAGGGTAGAGTCAGTCTATCTGGAGCTACTATTGGTGGTCAACTTAATTGTATTCAAGGTCATTTCTCTAATCAACAAGGTGATGCGCTTTGTGCTGAGAACATAGAGGTCAAAAACAGTGTTATTCTAAGTAATTGTTTCAAAGCTGATGGTAGAGTTCGTCTATCTGGAGCTAATATTGGTGGTCAACTTGGCTGTAGTGGAAGTTATTTCTCTAGTAAAGAAGGAGATGCGCTCAATGCCCAAAATATAGAGGTCAAAAGTTCTGTCTTTCTGGACAATGGTTTCAAGAGTGAGGGTAGAGTCAGTCTTTTTGGAGCTACTATTGGTGGTCAACTAGATTGTAGTGGAGGTCATTTCTCTAATCAAGAAGGAGATGCGCTCTTTGCTCAGAACATAGAAGTTAAAACTAATATTATTCTCAGCAAAGGCTTCAAAGCTGAGGGCAAAGTAGATTTAACAGCCGCAAATATTAAAGGAAATCTTAATTGCACTCAAGGCAACTTTTCCAACGAGAAAGGTAAAGTTTTATCTGCTGAAGGAATCAATGTTGACGGAGATATTTTATTAGATGAAGGAACTTTTAAAGGGAAAATTTACTTAGTTAGCGCCAGAGTTGATGACACTTTAAGCATGGTCAAAATTAAAGAATCTAAGCAGATGAAATTAGACCTACAATTTGCCAGAATAGGTCGCCTCAGAGACCACAAAGAAAGTTGGCCTGAAAAAAACAATCTAAACCTTGATGGTTTCATTTATCAGAAATTTGGTGCAGATGATGCAGATGATAATATTAAAGTTCCTAAAGATAGCAAAACCCGCCTTGAATGGCTGAGACTTAAACCAGAGAACGAATTTTTTCCTCAAACTTATGAACAACTAGCTGAAGTTTTAAAAAAAGAGGGCGATACAGATGCAGCTACAGAAATATTAATTCATAAAGAAAGAGATATTCGACCAAAACTCAACGGATTAAGTAAATTTTGGAATGGATTTCTAGATAAAACAATTGCCTATGGCTATAAACCTACAAAAGCTTTAGTTTCGAGTGCTATTTTTATATCCTTTGGCTGGAACTTATTTGGCTTTTATTCTGCCTATTGTTTAAACTCAATATCCAATAATAAATGCCCATTTTCACCATCTTCCGAAATCAGTCTATATAGTGAAGAAACTAACGACAATAAAAAGATTGATATAGACTATCCAGAATTTAACTTCTGGTTATATTCATTAGACACCTTCATCCCCATAGTTGACCTACATCAACAAGAATTTTGGCTGCCAAATCCTAAAAAAGGAGAAGAAATTCCATTAATATTATTCAAAGTAAAAGCAGGTCGCTTATTAAGATGGTACTTATGGATTCACATAATCTTTGGTTGGATATTAACATCCCTCTGGGTAGCAGGTTTCAGTGGTTTAGTTCGTGGGTAGGTCAGTTATCAGTTATCAGTTATCAGTTATCAGAAATAATATCAGGTTGCATTTGAACGAAGGCAGAAGGCAGAGGGCAGAAGGCAGAAGTTATATCAGGTTGCATTAATTAACCACAATACAAAAAGACGGTACAGATAATCTAGTCATCTTTAGATGGCTTCAGCTATCAGTCAAGGATTTCAATCCTTCGCTTGGCTGTACCCACAGCTCTGCTGAACGCTATGCGATAAAACTATGTTTTGCTGACACGATAACTCGGGTTTGCTGCGCGATAACTACGTTTAGCTGCGCGATCGCACTCCCACTCACTTTTTCTTATTCTCTTTGTTAATTCATTTTAATAAGCACTTACGCAGAGCGAATTACTTACTTCAAAAATACACCAAAATTTCTTTCAAATCAATACTGATGTATTCCTTACATATCAATGCTTTTGACAAATGGCCAAAAAAGCCCGATCACTACGTTTTGCTGTGCTATAACAGCCTATTTTTGCCCCTAAATAGCTCATTTGAACTTTTTTTGGAAAATTCAGTTTAAATTCCAAATATGTTTTACAAAAAATATAAGCTTAACTAATATAAACTTTTTTGTCCCACTGTTGGACAGAAATTGTCCATTCTTTACCGAATAATTAAGGAAAAATTCCTCTTCTTTTCAAGGAGATGTAATTATTCATTATTAATTGTTGAACCCCTACTCCCTAAAGTTTGAATCACAATTAAATCCATATACCACCGAATTATTGGCGCCAATAAACTATGAAGTTTATCCAGCAAAGTCATTTCCAAACCAGGAGCGATCGCGAAAGTTTTCTTCTTCATTCCCCGCACAATTTCAACAGCCATATCTTCAGCACTCCAGACTCCAGAAGTTGCAGTAATACGTTTAGTTTCTAAAGGCTTAGTTTTATTCTCTACTTCCAACTGTGGCGTATCTGTATCTGGCGGATAAACTACAGAAACAGAAATTCCAGACAATTTCAACTCTCCACGCAGAGACTCTGCCAAACCTCTAATGGCAAATTTACTAGGGCAATAAGGGGTATAACCATAAATTCCAATCAAACCAGCACCAGAAGAAATCATCACAATATGCCCTTTTTTTTCTTGTTCCATCATTGGTAAAACCGCCCGCACACAATAGAGGGAACCAAAATAATTAATTGCCATAGTCTGTTCAAAAATTTCTATTGGCAACTCTCGAAAATAACCAGGGTGAGAAATACCAGCAGCAGTAATCAACAAATCTGGCGTACCTATTTCTTTGACTGCTTGATGTATAGCAGTTTCTGTTGCTTCCCGGTGCGCAACATCTGTGGAGATAGTAATAATTTTTTGTTCTGGGTTAACAATAGTAGCAGTTATTTCCGCTCTTGCTGCCTCCAGTTTTTTCGGGTTACGAGCAATAATTGATATATTGCTTCCTTCTGTAGCAAGTAGTTTAGCTATTTCTTTACCTATACCACTAGAACCACCCGTGATAATTGCGTGTTGCCACATAATTTTCAAGTAAACCTCGATCGAATGGCGTTACTGAATTAGTGTATGATATTAATTTTAATTATTTAGGAGTCAGGAGTCAGTAGAGGCAAACTGCCGTTTACCCGTACAGGAGTCAGGAGAAAGAAAAGTGCTTTTCCTGAAATTAAGTAAAGACAACATCTAATTTTGCCATCTTTGAATGACTCTTAATTTACCTAAATTATATCATGTCCGGATAATAACGCGATAGAACTCCGTTCTGCTTACGCGACCAAAAAACTTTCTCCTTCTTCTTTCTTCCCTCCTGACTCGGTCCTCCTCGGTCGTTATTTATTTTATAACTGTTCAACCGGACATGATATTACTGATTTCGTTCCTCAAATCACCAATGCCGATAAAATTAAATTTTACCATTCTGGTTTTCCATTCTCCCTCACCATATATTTTAACCCCTGTAGAGTCTACTACCAGGTGAATGGCCTCTGTTGTTGGCTTCACTGGTATTTCTATGGTCAATTTACTCAAGCGCCGAGACAAAGTGCTATGGTCTGGTACTGGTAAATCTATTTCCATCAAACCAAATATAGATTCTCACATACCTCTCGGTTTGCCGTCCTGCCAAACTAAACAAAGCTCCCAGGGTAGCCATTAGTTCAATAGCCACATCACTATAGGTGTTGGATGCTCCCTGACTCCCTGTTTTTTCAAGGTTGAGCCACTGTTCTATCACTTCTTCAGATAGCCAAAATGTTAGACTTCCCCTTTGCTTTAAGGCAGCATTATATTCTGACCAGTTACTTATCTCTATAGGAAGACTTGGACTTGGACTTACTCATCTGTACCTAGTTCAGGTTTTTTTACCACTTACTGAATCTTTCTACCGTAATTTCTCCCTTTGTGCAACAAAGCCCTTTTGATGTGTTAAATAGAGTAATGGCAACTGCTATAAATATAAAATCAATAGGTGGTGGTGCATTTTCATTGGTGGTCTATTGTAATTTTTTTGCTCAAGGACAAAAACAGTGGGAGCATCTTGCTCCCTTGCTCGTATCTTTCTCCCATGAAGCGCCGTTGTTCATCCCCATCTACCATTATGCGCGCAGGACTATAGCGTTTTTAAATGATATGTCAAATAAGAGTTGGTTATTTACTAACAGTAAAAAGTCCGGGAAACCTTCTTACCTGTTGCCTGTTGCCTAAAAGCTACCAGGTTTTTTACGCAACTCAAATGAAATTACTATATCAATCAATAAATTTGTTCTTTTTGTACTCAATTTGACTAAAATTTATATCGATTTGATTAGAATGACTGTAGTCATAGTAAATCTGATGTAAATAATTAACAAACAAATTAAGTGTAATTTTCCAATTAGTAATTTGTTAATTTAATCCGTCATAGAATAGAACATTTAGAGCGTGACTAAAATTCAATATTTCTTGGTATTCTGACTCTATGAGATTAATTTTTAATCTAGCTGGAATAATTATGAGCGTTAATTTTTACTACTTCTCTATTTTGCCTTTAATTAAGGCTTGCCTACTTATATATAGTAGTATTAATATATATTATGTGAAAAATAAATAAGCATTTTATTTAACCATTTTATCGAACAACAATAGAGTTGTAAAATTCACAAAATAAATCATTTTTCGTAGTCTTGTTCCTCAAAAAAATCTCTTACCGAATAATTAAGGTTTAAAGCCTCTCCTTTAAAGAAGAAAAGCGGTCGATCTTCGGAGCTTCCCTAAGGGTGGGATGGCGTTTTGCTCCGCAACATGTAAAGCGTTAGCGTTTGCGCAGCATGACCATAGGAAAGCTCCTCCTCCGGAGGAAAGAGGCAGTGACTCTATCAAGAGCGGGTCTCCTCGCTGTCCGACCATCGACCAAGAAAAAAGAAAAAATTTTCACACTCCGCGTCAATCCTCTTCTTTTCAAGGAGAGGTAATTGTTAATTATTAATTATTAATTATTAATTGTTCCCTATCCCTATTTCCCAATTTCAAGATGTTTTATGTATGACTAAAATCAGACCTCTATATGCTATATGCCTGAAATATTTATAAATTAATGGTATAAATGTCTAATTCAACAAAAATGATTAGTAGGTAAAATTAAAATATGAAAAGACAAACTTGGCTATATATACTCCTATTTCTATTAATACCAACTGTTGCCTTAGCCCAAGAACCTGAAACAGGACAGACTTTTATTCAAACCATCGATCGAACCTTTTCAAGTTTCGTAGGTGTAATATTTAGTATTCTTTTCTTTAAAATCGGCGGCTTTCCCTTCATAGTTTTATGGCTACTTATAGGTGCAATATTTTTCACCATCCGAATGCAATTTATTAATATTCGAGCCTTTAAACACGCTATTGATATCGTCCGTGGAAAATATGACGACCCCAATGACCAAGGAGAAGTTTCTCACTTTCAAGCTTTAGCAACAGCATTGTCTGGAACAGTAGGATTGGGTAATATCGCAGGTGTAGCTGTAGCTGTGAGTATCGGTGGCCCTGGTGCAGCATTCTGGATGACAATTGCTGGTTTTTTTGGCATGACCAGTAAATTTGTGGAATGTACTTTGGCTCAAAAATATCGCATTGTTCAACCAGACGGTACTATCTCTGGTGGCCCAATGCGTTATTTGTCCGCAGGTTTAGCAGAAATGGGACAGAGGACTTTTGGCCGGGTGTTAGCTGTACTATTCTCTATTTTGTGCATTTCTGCTGCTTTCGGTGGCGCTAATATGTTCCAGGCCAATCAGTCTTACGGTGCAGTTGCGAATGTATTGCCAGGTTTGCCTAGTTGGGGTTATGGTTTGGTGCTGGTAGTTTTAGTTGGATTAGTAATTATTGGTGGAATTCAACGCATTGGTATGGTGGCAGGTACTCTTGTACCTTTGATGTGTTTGCTATATGTTTTGGCTTCCTTATTTATTCTGTTGGTTAATATTACAGAAATTCCTGGGGCGATCGCTACTATTATCTCTGGTGCTTTTGTTCCCAAGGCAGTAGAGGGTGGTATTATTGGCGTAATTATTCAAGGTTTTCAGCGTTCCGCTTTTTCTAATGAAGCTGGTGTGGGTTCGGCAGCGATCGCTCACTCTGCGGCCAAAACTGATGAACCTATTCGTGAGGGTTTAGTAGCACTGTTGGAGCCGTTTATTGATACTATTGTGGTATGTAATATGACTGCTTTGGTAATTGTGATTACTAAGGTATATAGTGCAGATGAGTTTGCTGCTTTGCGCGAAGCTAAGAAAGGTGCAGAGTTAACTTCAGCTGCTTTTGGTACTGTTTTGGCATGGTTTCCCATTTTATTAGCGATCGCTGTTTTCTGTTTTGCCTTTTCCACGATGATTTCTTGGAGTTACTACGGCGAACGTTGTTGGGATTATTTGTCTGGTGGTAGAGGGTTGATTATTTACAAAATCTTGTTTTTGGTTGCTGCTTTTGTTGGTTCGGTATCAAACCCTTCTTCAGTAATTGATTTTAGTGATGCGACTCTGATTTCGATGGCTTTTCCTAATATCTTGGGGGGCTATTTTTTATCCGCTCAAGTAGCAAAGGATTTACAAAATTATATGGGTCGTCTTAGTCAAGGAGAGATAAGACCTGCTAAGTGGGGAGTAGGAGAGTAGGGGAGTAAGGGAGTAGGGGAGTAGGGGAGATGGTAATCAAACATAGCATTACTATTTAGAAATGGTATAAGTCCAATGCTAATGATGAGTTTTAGACTAGGCAATGTTTTTCCCACTGTTGCCTGTTGCCTGTTCCCTGCTATATAACATTCTTCAGTTTATCCATCATAAATATAATGAATATATTTTCCAAAAATTCCGTACTTGTGCCCATAGATTTTTCCGATGAATCTGTTGAGGCGATCGATGTAGCTCTAGAATTTGTTCGAGATCCTTCTTATTTATGGATTCTTCATGTATTACCTCGTCTTAATCCTGCTGAACCAGGAGTAAGGTGGCATACTGTCGATGACCAGAGTCGCAAACAGCACATCGAAAAGGTATTTCACGAACGGATTCAAGGTGCTAAATATGAAGGTGTTAATTTTCGTGTGGCGATCGGAACTCCTAGCTCAGAAATTTTGGACTATGCTCAGGAAAAAAAAGCAGAGTTGATTGTCATTCCCTCCCAAGGAAATAGTGGTCTTGGTCGATTTTTACTAGGATCGGTTGCTGAACGAATTGTCAGGTATTCTCATTGTCCTGTTTTAGTTCTACGAAATTGATATACTTTCTGGTAGTCAGATAAGGAGATTCTTCTGAAAGCAGGATTCTTGGTTTGCGCTCCGCAAGGGTACGCCAAGATTTAGTCCACTTATAGCAAGGAATGAGTTAGTTAGGACATAGACTAACAATGAACCTTAGACAGGGAAATATTTTTCTCACTATTCCTTATTCCCTGCCATAACATAAAATTGGCTGCTTAAGAGCAAGGCTTTAGACTGAATTTTTCGGTAAATTAAAAACCAGATTTTACCTTCAATGAGAAAAATCTGCTTTCTTTAAATTTTAATTTATTATTTATTAACTTTAATTAAGAGGACTAACCTAAATGATTAGTCAGGAGATTACAATAATTATATAGAGTTATCTTTATAAAATAGGGGAGTAGGAAATATGTTAAGAACTCCTACATTTCATGTCAATCAATACCAAACACTATTCCAACATCTCAAGCAAATTATTCTCTATTGGCTGAAATATTTTTGGAAATTTAGTCTATTTTATGGTAAATATACTGCCTCTCCACCTTGGCAAAAAACTATGAATATTAGCTGATGAAAATTCACTATAGTTTTCAAGGTCAGTTTATTGGCTAGATAGCTAGGTGTTTAAAGCGGTTAAATACCTCGATCACTTTCGATTTTTGGAGTAAACATCAACTCTCCCTTCTAGGAGGAGGCTTTATACTCAAATTATCAATCAGCCAGATTATCAATAACCTTAATCATTTTCAGAGCTTTATATTAGGTTCCAAGCTTTCTGTTAAGATTCTATTGGTTAGTATTACAGTTTCTGGGTAAAACAACTAAATACTTTTGATATATGAGATTGGGTATTTTAGGAATACCTATATTTAGATGAACAGGAGCAATTGGTTTGGAGTATTGCTCCTGGAATTAACTATTAATCTTGAAATTCTTTGAGGTTAAAAGCTCTGATATTTTATTATTTGAGTAACCGTTCTACTAAACTTACCCAAACTTACCCAAAAGCATATGAGCAGCTCTGGAGTTAGTTCCCTGTTTCCATGAGAACCACTGACCGCAGTCTGTAACCTTATTCTTTCGATAGACTTAAAATCGGCGATAACTCCACCTACTCATTTTTTACCCTCATCACCATTAGCAATTAGCAATGAAGCTAAATTTTATTTTTAATAGAAACCTAAAGCTGCTCTAGTGTGACGTCCAACAATTCCATCTGGCCTTAAGCCATGATCGCGTTGGAATGCTTTAACTGCATATTTAGTCTTAGGTCCAAAATAGCCAGTTGCACGATGATGATGAAAATAGCCCATCATTCCTAATTGGTGTTGCAACTTGGATACTTGATGTCCACGACTACCATAGCTCAAATAATATCCACGATGACGGCGATGTCCCTTATAAGAAGCATGACGATACTTGGGACGATGATAACCTTTGCCATAATGGCGAGCGTGACCATAACCACTGCAAGGGTTCTTATAGTGACATGCAGCAGCAGAATTAGCAGTCGCGCTAATAGCACCTAGAATAGTAGCAGCTGATAGAAGACTCATCATACCTAATGTAGAGAACTTTTTCCAGTTCACTCCTTCAAAGGTAGGCTCAACTATAGAACTTTCTTCGGCAGTAGCTAGATGGGAATATGCTAGTGTTTCCATAACTCCTCTGATGAGTAATGTTTTACAACTTTTTTTGATAAGTGTCTTACCCACTTGCCTTATAGCGTTTTGGGTTTCTTTTGCAGTGCGACACTCAAAAAAAGGAAATTTAATTTTGGTAGAGCCTTAATTTAGGCTGTTAACAGCCAAGGAAATCATCAGATTTCCCTGGTTGCATTACTAAGCTACCATGTTAGGTAGATTATTTATGCAGAATATTCAAAAAAATTTAAAAGTCCACAATTATCTGAAAATTGTGGACTCTTAGGCGATTAAAAACTTAGTAGCAATCACCACCGTAGCCACCATAGCCACCACCGTAACTACTACCGTAGTAACCATAACCACCACGACGACCATAGCGACTGTAGCCACCATAGCTACCATAGGAACGGCTGTAGGAACGACTAACAACTTTCTTATAATAATGGCCAGAGCTACGACCATAGCTACCATAACGACCAGAACTACCATAGGCACCATAGCCACCATAGCTACCGTAGCTACCACCGTAATAAGCGGAGGCAGAATCAGCAGTTACATTCATTCCTACAGCTAAAGTAGCAGCAGATAATAAACCCATTGCTCCAACACTAGATAGCTTTTTGAAATCTACACAAGCAGTAAACTCTTTGTTAGTAGAGTCTTCTTCGTTGAAAGCTAAATGGGAAAATGCTAATATTTCCATGAATTCCTCTGTTTAGTTAAATTAAATGAAATCCCGCATAACAGGAATTTTGCTGCATAACAGTTACATCTTGATAACCCTCTGAAGCTGGGCAATACATAGGACGTAAAAGTTATTTTTGGGGTTTGCTAGATACACGATCCTGAGTATGCCAAAACTCTTGCAAGAAGCTTGATGTTGGCATATCTAGAATATCACAAAAAATACATTATTCAAGTCAAATTGTCAAAAAACTTAGCTGGCCTCTACACAGAACAGAATAAATGGACTTATATGCTAGACCAAATTTTGCCTCAGACTTGACTTAAAATGGTTCTATCATGGCTAAACAACTCAAAGCAAGTTTTTTTATAATTAATATAGAAATCTCAATATTTTGAAAAACAGTATTAAGTTTGATTTCTTGAAACCTAGATCCAATTATTGGAAGCTCTTACCCTATATCTATGAACATTGGCCTACCATTTTAAAAGCATTAGGTTGTACATTGGCTTTTACAATTTTCTGGCCGATTTTAGCATGGCTATTGGGTGAAATGGCAGGTCATATTGGTAGGGGAGATGTAGGGGCGATAGCTCAACTAGCAGGTCTTGCAGCTATTATTTTCCTGATCAAAGGAACTGTACAGTATGGTCAAGATACTTTCATGGCAAAAGCTGCTTTTACTATTGCCTTAGACTTGCGGAAAGAAGTTTATTCTCACTTACAAAGACTCAATATTAGTTACTTTGAAAAATCAAAAACAGGAGACCTTTCTTATCGACTTACAGAGGATATTGACCGTACTGGAGAGGTTGTCAATAAATTTTTTCACCAATTTGTTCCTTGTATTTTACAGTTGATAGTTGTGCTGGGTTACATGATTTATCTCAACTGGCAATTAACTGTTGTAACTCTAGTAGTTGCACCGTTAATGGCATTATTAATAGGTTGGTTCGGAGAATTATTACTTTCTTTTTCCCACCAAAGTCAAAATCGGACTTCTAATTTATCAGCTTTAATAACGGAGGTATTTAATGGTATTAGAATAGTACAAGCATTTGCTGCGGAGGAATATCAAATTGCTATATTTTCTGTGGAAGCTGAACAAAATCGACAAGCAAAATATATGGCAGAAAAAGTTAAAGCACTCCAGTTTGTAGTGGTGGGTTTTTTAGAGGCAATGAGTGTGGCTTTTTTGTTTTTTTTGGGGGCGTGGCAAATATCTGAAGGAAACTTGTCTGGAGAAGGTTTTATTAGTTATTTAACAGGTGTGGCGTTGTTAATCGATCCGATTTCTTTAACAACGAGTAATTATAGTGAGTTTAAACAAGGAGAAGCATCCTGTGACCGGATTTTTGAACTTTTAAATATTCAACCTCAAGTTACAGAAAAATTAGATGCTATTGCTCTTCCTCCGGTACTGGGAAAGGTAGAATATAAAAATGTATGTTTTGATTATCAGTCAGAAAAAAAGGTTTTAAAGAATCTAAATTTGTTGGTAAATTCAGGAGAAATAATTGCTTTGGTAGGAGCTTCTGGAGCAGGTAAAACTACACTGGCAAATTTGTTACCTAGATTTTATGATGTTCAGTCAGGGGAAATATTAATTGATGATATAAATATCAAGGATGTTACTCTTACAAGTCTGAGAAGACAAATTGGAATTGTACCTCAAGAAGTAATTTTATTTTCAGGAACTATCTCGCAAAATATTGCTTTTGGTCAGCTAAATTATAATATTGATGCAGTAAAAAAGGCAGCTAAAGTTGCTAATGCTCATCAGTTTATTACTAAGCTTTCAAAAGGTTATCAAACTTGGGTAGGAGAAAGGGGTATTAATTTATCTGGAGGGCAAAGACAAAGAATAGCGATCGCTCGTGCAATACTAGAAAATCCGAAGATATTAATATTAGATGAAGCGACTTCTTCTCTTGACTCTGAATCTGAATTTTTAGTACAAGAAGCGTTAGAAAGATTGATGCAAGGAAGAACGGTATTTATTATTGCTCATAGACTAGCTACTGTACGTCGTGCTAATCGAATTTTAGTTATGGAAAATGGTGAAATATTAGAATCAGGAACTCACTCAGAATTGTTAGAAAAAGGTATGCTTTATGCTCGTTTTTATCAGCAACAGTTTAGTTAATATCTTGTAATTATTTAGTCGTCAGTTAGTCTCCTGAATCGTAACTTTGTTATCAGTCAAAGTACATCTAGAAACCTTAGATATTTTGGTAGTCCTGTAAATGTAGCGATCTAGTGCAAAAAGGCAGAAGGCAGGAGGCAGAAGGCAGAAGGGAAGAAAGGTTATTGTACAAGCTTTTGAACCTTTTTTAACTGGTTAGTTATTTCCGCCATCCTGCACTAGGGTAGAGGTGGCGAATAGTGAACAGGGAATAGGGAATAGAAAGTACCTAAATTATTCTTTTCAAAAAGATAGTCTTTCCTTGAATACTTGACTTTTTTGAGGATATTACTATTTATACACCACTACCTATATTCTCAGTAAATGTTTTTTCTTATTCACAAAAAAAGTTGTATATTTGCTTAAACTTTCCGTTGCCTAACTAACCTAACTCAAACCATTTTTTTTTACCGAAAAATTCAGGTATAAAGCTTCTCCATTCATGGAGAAAAAAACGGTCGTTAGCGCAGCTTCCCGAAGGGTGGGATGGTGTTAGCGTTAGCGTTTGCGCAGCATGACCATAGGAAAGCTCCTCTGTAAGAAGTAGCGGCTCTGTCAAGAGCGGATCTCCTCGCCATATCCATCAGACCAAGAGAAGAAAAAAAATCCTTTGATCCAATCCTCTTATATCATGTCCGGTTGAACAGTTATAAATAAATAACGACGGAGGAGTCAGGAGTCAACCCACCCCTAACCCCTCCCAGGAGGGGAAGGACCGAGTCAGGAGGGAAGAAAGAAGAAGGAAGAAGAAGGAAGAAGAAGGAAGAAGAAGAACTTGAGTTGAAGGAGAAAATTTTTTATCACTAATTAGCCGGACATGATATTCTTTATAAGAAGAAATAATTCTAAATTCTAAATTATTAATTCTAAATTCTTGAACACTTCCATCAGTTTACAGAGAGAATAAAAAGCAAGCATTTTTACAAACAGTTTTGATTGACAAATAAAAACTTTTCCTAACAAAGATTCGCCTTTCCAAAAATTCTATACTTCAGCAAGGGGATAAAAAAATACTCCCTTATTTTAATAAATGTAAACCAATAAACTTCTTTGGTGGCAGTTTTAATCTACTTGCGTTAAATTTAGGTTATAGGGTAGGAGTAAGTATTAGGTCGATGCCTTTTACTTTCAAGTTTAAAGTTAAAAAGCGTTTCGATCCGGAATGCTCCGCAAACAGATACCTAATTGCGTAAATTTTTAGGATGATAGCTGATAGCTGATAGCTAGTTAAAGCTAATAATACTTAATACTTAGCAATATACTAAGTAATCTGAGTATGTCAATTTATGCAGGAACAATATATGGGTTTATACCCTTCAATTAATAGGGAAAAATCAAGGAAATAGAGAAATCATAATTACTGTACCAAGGGATAAAAAATCTGGGGAAGCTCTACCAAAAAATATCAGATTAAAATTAGAAGTATCTCAGAAGGAGAAAAATACTATGATGGAAATTATACATCTAGCAAATCAGAACATCATTGGTCTTAGTATTGATGGCAAAATTGAAATAAGTGACATTGAAAAAATAAAAAATTTAGTGGGGGAAAGATTAAAATCTCAACCTAAATTACGAGTTTATGTTGAAGTTAAAAGTTTTCAAGGAATATCTGTGGAAGCTTTATGGGAAGATTTAAAATTTGGTCTAGGACATCTGAAATATTTTGATAAAAAAGCAGTTGTATGTGATGCAGCTTGGGTAAATAAATTGACTATTGCTGGTAATAAAATTTTTAGTAATATCACCCATCTAGAGGCAAAATGTTTTTCCTGGTCAGAAAAAGACCAGGCTTTAGAATGGATAATAACTGACACTCCACGGACTCAAGTCGCGTAGATTCTGTTTAGTTCCGTGACATGAAAAACGTCAACGTTGGGAACCAAAAATTGTTAAGACAGGGGATATATTCACCTGTCTTAATTTTTGATCAGTTTACTGAAAAATTATGCCAAATTTTGTCAAAGTTAGGAAGAGAGTGATTGTCAAACAAAAAATTAGACTAAAATCTGAGTCAGGTATTTAGTAATTTAAATCCTTCTTGAGAGACAGAATATTAAGGGTTAAAATTTTCTTTAACTTATAGCGCTTTTCACTTTAATGAAATACATAACTTCTGCTTTTTAATTCCTACCTTCTACCTTTAAGCAAGAGTTTCTTTGGTCTACCTAAATGAAAACTTCTAGAATTCATAATTATATTTACTCACAGCTAATATAAAAATTAAGGAAACTCTAATAGAGCAACTATATAATTTTAATTAATCTAACTTTAAAAGGACTTAGGCAAAATGAAGATTTTTACACTAGAAATTTCTAGAAACTAAGTTTTTGCCTAGTAAATTTGAACATTTGAGATTAATTTTCGGAGAGGTCTAGTAGATATAGTACAATCTTGGCAATACTAACGATATATTTTAGTTGAAGAAGCTCAAAAAGAAGTTATAGCTTCTAAATCTTTATTCCTATCAAAAGAGCAAATTGAAGGGAGTGAGCTACATAAACTCATTGAAAATCTTGATGAGCGAATAACATTTTTTGATTTAGAGCTTGGTCAGCATATTGAGGCAGCTCAAATAATTGGAAACTTTGCACAATTTTTTGATTAATTATTAATGGGATTGTTTCTAGTAAATGGATTGGTAAAAAACGTCAAATAAATGAACCAATAAAAACAAAAAATTCAAAATAAGGAAAAGATTATCGAATTATTTAACAGTATCCAAAAAGATTTATAATTAGCTATAAATAAATAATTTCAACAGGTTAAATATCAATTTTTTGTTCGGACAAAAAACGAAATTAACGAAAAACGGAAAAAACAAGAAGAACAGCTTAATAATTGGAATAATAAGCTCAATGAGCTGAATGAAATTGAAGAAAATTCAACTCAAATTATTAAGGGCATAGAAAAAATAATGGAAATCGACTTAAACGTAACTTAATAGATAATTACTTGATAATATCTGCTAGAAATGTTCAATTAAATTAGAGAAATATACATCAAGATGGTTGTAAGTATTCAGCAGTCAGCTATTAGCTATCAGCTATTGATGATAGGAGAAGATAAAAGTAATTGATAAATTTGGATAGAGTTAAAACTTACTGTCAAATTACGCAACTTTTAAGCTTATAAGGAATTATTAATTATTTGCTGTTTGCGTAGCATCCCGCAGGGAAGTGCTCACTGCTAAGAGCTGAATGCTTACAGATTGTTCTACTTCACTCAGGGTCATTTCATTCTAGATTTTAGCAATTAATTTATGTCAGCATTCAGCACTAATTTCTGATATAAAAGCAATAAATTAATAGCTGATAGCTGATAGCTGACAGCTGAATGCTTACACATCAAGATGTTGCTCCAATCGCCCACAATACTATAGGCAAAGTTAAAAAAGATAAGAGGGTTGATACTACCACAACCTTAGAAGTTCTTGTCGCATCCCCACCAAATTCATTAACTATTAAAAAAGAAGTTAAGGCACTTGGCATCGCACTTTGTAAGACTAATACTTGTAAATCAAGCATTTCTAAATTCAGAATTTTACCAACTAAATAAGCAACAAATGCTCCTCCTAACAAACGGATTAAACTAGCACTTAAGTCATAAGTACCTGGTTGAAAACGATTCTTAGATATTTGTATTCCCATCAATAATAAAGCAACTGGAATTGCAGCTTCTCTCAAAAGATGTAAACCATCATCAAGTTTTAGAGGTAATTCAATATTAAATGAGTTAAGAATTACACCTAAAATCATTCCCCAAATTATGGGTAATTTAAAAGTAAAAATAATACCAGACCGAAACCCTCCCCCTTTGAGGATAGCAGGCATTGTACTCATCACAATTATATTCCATGATATTAAATAAATTACTGCTCTTTCTAACCCCGCTTCTCCTAATGCAAATAAAGTTACAGGTAACCCCATATTTCCAGAATTAGGTAAAGCTGTAGTCGCCAATAAACTTTTTTGTAGAGACTCCGAAAAACCTAATCTCCTTCCTATTCCCCAAGATATTAAACAGAGTAAAAGATAGGTTAATCCAAAGGCTATAAATATTCCTATTGCTGACTCAATACTAAGAGTAGTCCGATACATTATATCGGTTAATAATGCCGGAAATAAAACATACAAAGCCAGTTTGGAAAGTGTCGGTTCATCAATGGAAAAAATTTTGCCAAATATAAAACCAATTAAAACAATACATCCCACTGGAAAAACGGCAGATACAACCGAAAATAAAATCTCAATCATAGTTGAAAAAAATCTGAGTCAATCATTTTACCGAATAATTAATAATTAAATAATTCTGTTTTAAAGCCTCCTCTTTTAAGGAAAAAAAGCGGTCAAGAGATAGCGATGTCTTCTAGGCATATCCAATCGACCAAGATGAAGAAATAATATTTCCTGATATTCAATTCCGTAAAGGTTTTAACCAGAGGTAATTATCAATTAATGAAAAAATTATTTTCCTGATATTTATTGGTTCTGAATTTCTGTCGCCACTTTTTGTACTTCAGTAAAAACTCGCATTAAATTTCCACCCCAAATTTTTTGAATATCCTCTTCAGTATATCCCCGTGCTACTAATTCTTTTGTAATATTTGGCATTTCTGAAACATCATTCATTCCTCTAACTCCACCACCGCCATCTAAATCTGAACCAATGCCCACATGATTAATACCCATAACTTTTACCATATAATCTATATGGTCTACTACATCAGTAACAGTGGGTTTATTTTTGGGATATTTATCATTAATTAGATCGTATTTTTCTCTAAATTTTTCTCTTTCTACTTGACTCAGTTTTCCCTGCCAATAAGCAGTTCTTTCTTTGGCAATTACTTTCATAGATTTTTCTCTTTCTGGTGTTTGAGGTAGTTTTTTGATATAAGTATCAAAAATACAAACTTGTACAACTCCACCATTTTCTTTGACAGCTTTTAGCATTTCATCACTCATATTGCGAGGATGATTTTCTAGTGACCTAGCACTAGAATGAGATGCGATTACTGGTGCTTTTGTTAACTTAATTACATCCCAGAATGTATCATCATGGACGTGAGAAATGTCAACCATAATACCCAAACGATTCATTTCTTTAACAACTTTTTCTCCCAAATCACTTAATCCATTCCATTCTTGTTTTTCATCAGTAGAAGAATCGGCTAGTTCATTGTTTCTGGAATGAGTTATTGTTATATATCTAATACCTTGGTCGTAGAAAAATTCCACATTACTAATATCTTTACCAATAGGATAGCCATTTTCAATACCCATAAATATTGCCATTTTTCCCATTTTATCCAGGCGTTTAGCATCCTCTGGATTTAAGGCAATTTCAACTTTATCTGAATTTTCTTCTGCCATCTTTTTTGTTATTTCAATCATTTTAATGGCTTTTGCTTTTGCCCGTTCGTGCCCTTGGCGATCGCGTTCCTTTTGAGGAGTAAATATTGACATAAAGACAGCATCTAATCCACCTTCTTGCATCCTAACAATATCCCATTGACCACTTCCTAGTTTTCCTGGTAGATGTCTAATATTAGGTTGAAAATCAGGATCTAAAAATTGACGATAAGGCCAATCAATATGACTGTCAATTGTTAAAACTTTTTCGTGTATTTCTTCAGGAGTTAATACTTTTTGTTGCTGCTCTTGAGTTGCTTCAGGGGATGGTGGTAATTTTTTGTTAGAGATAGTACATCCATGTACTGTTAAAGAAAGTAGAATTATTGACAATGATAAGACTGGATTTTTTGATAAATTCATCTAGATTACACCTCAAAATTAGTATGACAAAAGGGTGGGATTCAATAATTAATAATTAATAATTACCTCTTCTTTTAAGGAGAGGATTAACCAAAATTATTTTTTTCTTTTTCCTCCTTAAAAGGAAAGGCTTTAGACCTTATAGAATTGATGTCAGGGTGGGAAGTTAAGAAAATTATCAAAATATTTACTATTTAGAGATAAGTTTGAAAGTATCGATCAACTATTCTGAATCTAACCACTCTATTCTTACACAGGGCTGTTAATTATAAATATTCTGTTAATATAGCCATAAGATTTTAGGTAAGCATTCAGCTATTAGCCATCAGCTATGAGCGCTAATACCCTGTGTTTAAGGACGAGGTTTAGATAAATATAGACTTTGGAGCTGACTTTTGTAACAATATTTTTCGTTTCTCAATTAAATATTGCTTTTAGTGAGTGATAAAAGCAATATTTAATTGAGAAAGAATAAAAAGTTACCGAAATATTGTAGTTTAAAGCCTCCCCTTGATCGGGGATAATAAATAAAAATTTTCCTGTTCGTCAATCCTCTTCTTTTCAAGGAGAGGTAATTCTAAATTCGCGCATTCTTAATTCTTAATTCTTGAATGCCAAAGTCTCAGGAGCAAATCTGAGAAGTAATTATTTATTACTAATTGCTGATAGCTGACTGCTGATAGCTGAATGCTTACAGTTGAGAGACTTATTTGGAAGACAAAAGGGGAAAGCAAACAACGGAGAAAATTTAATGGTTTATTCCTCAACTTGAAATTGTTACAGTAGTCGTAACTCCAACAACTCCAAAACAAAAAAATATGAATTTTGGTCAATGGTTAGGCTTTTTTAGTTTACTTATTTCCTTATATATCCTTTGGGAAATTAGACAACTTGTACTATTAGTATTTGCTGCAATAGTTTTAGCAACTGCCTTGAATAGATTAGTACAGAAATTTTATAGATGGGGAATTAAAAGAAACTTAGCTGTAATTGCTACTTTAAGTTTAGCCACATTAATTATGCTTCTATTTTTGTTGCTAGTTGTACCGCCTTTTATTACCCAGTTTGAAAAATTAGTTGCCTTGATACCTGATGTATTTACAGAAGTTCGCTCTCAACTTGTACAGTTATATCGACAAAGACCCGATTTATTTCCAGCACCACCCACTGCTACTGATATGCTAGTACAAACACAAACATTAGGTACTCAGTTATTTAGCAACTTTTTTAAGATTTTTTCTAATACTTTTATAGTATTCTTGCAGGTACTTTTCGTATTTGTATTAACAATAATGTTTTTAGTTAATACTCAAGCTTATCGAAGAGTAGGATTACTTTTATTTCCTTCTTTTTATCGGCGACGTGCAGATGAAATTCTATCAAAGTGCGAGGTAGCTTTAGGCAATTGGTTTGGTGGAATAGTAATTAACTCTCTTTTTGTGGCGACCTGCAGTGGTATTGGTTTATTAATATTACAAATTGATTTAGTTCTGACTCATGCTTTACTGGCAGGTTTACTCAATTTTATTCCTAATATTGGTCCGACTATGAGTGTAGTTTTTCCCATAATGATTGCTCTTTTAGATGCTCCTTGGAAAATAGCTGCGGTAGGAATTTTATATATTATTATTCAGAATCTTGAAAGTTACTGGTTAAGTCCAACTGTTATGGCAAAACAAGTCTCTCTTTTACCTGCTGTTACTCTAGCATCTCAAATTTTCTTCACTACATTTTTTGGAATTTTAGGTCTAATTTTAGCTTTACCTTTAACAGTAGTAGCTAAAACTTGGATAGAGGAAACATTATTTAAAGATATTTTAGACCCTTGGCAAAATTCTTTATCCACTGAGACAATTTCCAAAGTTGAGAATTAATATTTTTCTACTACATTTATTGCTCTTAAATAATTCAAGATATTGACTTTTTTAATCTTGCTCATCCTCAGCATTTAGCTATTAGCAGTTAGCTCTGATATTTTTAATGAATCAAGCAAGCATTCGCTTAAGCTCTACTACATTTTTAACCAGAGAATTGAAGCACAAGAACGACGAGTTTTAGTTGTTCACTAAAGGTAATAAAGCTGATAGCTGTTTGCGCAGCATTCCGGAGGAAATGCTTACTATTCATCTTCTGGTTTCAGAGATCTTACAGTTTCTTGAATTGACCCTATAACAAATCCCATAATTGCACCTATTGTTGCATAAGCACGAGGTGCTTTTGCACTGCTATAACCTTTATCTATTCTTGTAAAATTACAACATTGATAACGACTTTTACTCATCTCTGCAGCAGCTAATCCAATTACTGAGCCAATTACAGCCATCATCAAGCCAGAAAATATTACTAGCTTTAAATTAATTGTTTTTTCTTCCATTACTAACTAACCCCCATAATTGAAATTAAAATAAAATTAATTTGTATATATAATTTTTTTCTAGCATAATTTTGACTATTTTTCAACTATTAACAGTAAAAAAATTCATAAAAATTCAATTAATTTTACAGGAATTAAGGCGAGCTAAAAAGTATACTGCTAGTTTAGCCCCATAAGGAGAATCCCACCAAGCAACAGGAAAACAACCTTTAGGTGCTTCTAGACTAAAATTAAGGTTTTCATAAGGTATCCATTTATTGTTTAACTGCAATCCCAGTCGTTCACAAGTCTTATTCAAAAGTTTCATATCTATATTAGAAATATCATAAGTTCCTCCCATACTTTCATAAATTTTCTTTTGTATACTAAAGCCAAAATGACCTTTACTATAATTCGTCCAGAGCTGATCTATTAAATTTATTACGCTACATGGAAATTTGATAACATCATCAGGAGTCAGTTTTTCTTTGTCAGTTTGACCAGATATTTCTAACATGACTTTTGCAGTTTCTTTGTCTGCTTCTTTCCATTTTCCTGCGGATAGTAAATCTCTCAATTTGCCATAGCGGTAAATATCAGAAATTAACATTAGTGCTTGGTCTAATTTTTCTTCTAGTCGAGCCACTCTTTCTGATAATTCTAACTCTCTTGAATTTTGTTGTGATGAGAAAGATTCATCAGAGGAAATAGTAGATTTATTTATCTCTTTATATTCTATTTCGTTAGACATAATTACTCCAAAAATTTTGCTCTAAACTATTTTTTTAGTATGTAGTAGTTCCTGGTTAGGGAAAAGTGGTAATAGTTTCTGACTTTATGATTTACAGTGTTGAGTTTCTGACAAATTCTGTACAGATTTTTATAGTTGATTCTGCTCTATAATTGATTTACTAATTACTTCACTAATAACTAGATTACCTTCAGGACTTAAATGAATATGGTCTCGATATAAACTATCTGGTTCTGAGACAGATTTAAAGATAGGTCGTAAATCTAGATATAAAATATTCTCTGCCTGAGTAAATTTTTCTAAACGTTTACGAGTTTTAATTTCATAATCACGGGGTCCAGGTTCACCTACTTCCCGTAGTAAAGGAGTCATTGCTAGAATGAATTTAGCATTGTTTAAATTAGCCAATTCATAAATTTTTTTAATTGCTACTAAATTAAAACCAACCCGGTCGCCTTCTTCTTTAATTTCAGGAACTTTTGGAGCCTTAAAAAAATAACGATTTATCAATTCTGCAATAGCTGAAGGAGGTTTTTTATCTGGATAATTCCGGTCTACTCCTACCACTGATGAACTAGGTGCTTTGGCAAATAAATCATCGGTATTAATTAGTAATATTACTATTTGAGAATTAAACAAACCGAATTTTTCTAAATAAGCCAATTCATTTCTCGGACCCCAAGAATTAGCTGAAGCATTAAGAACTTCAACAATTTTATCTTTACCTAATTTTTCACTTAAAGAATTCTCTATAATTGCGGAAACTGTGTTATTTTGGTCAGTCCACCAATTACCATTAGCTACAGAATCTCCTACGAGAAATATTCTCAATGTATTATTTTCTTTTGACTCTTCTATTGGTTTTGACCGCATAGAATACTGATTGATTTTGATGCGATTTCCAAAGCGACTAACATTTTGATTTGGTGTTAAGAGATAACCAATTTGATTATCTGCAATATAAGTTAGAGGATTACCAAAACCCACTATAACTCGGAGTCCTATTTCCAAGATCCCCAATAACCCAAGTATAAGTGCTGAAATTATAAGTAGAATTTTCACTAATCTAAATTAAATTAATTAATCAATTTGATTTTCAATGATTTAGTCTGTAGTCTTGAGGCTAATAAATATTTTTTTTAAAGAGCTAATTTATCAAGTGAGTTTAAACCTATTTCTAGTAAGGTTTGTAGAAAATTATGCCTTTGGAGGCATATTATAGTGCAAAATCCTTACACTGTAAAGCATTTATCCTCTTAATATTTACCAGATAAATCAGAGCTGATAAATTACATACATTATTATTTACTAATTATAAATATTTTAACTCAATAAATAATGAATAAAATCAAGTAAAAATTGCTTAAATTTCTGCTAATAAAATCTCCTATAAGTTCCAAAATCCACAAAAATTACAACTAAAATTAAATTTATTATGGATATAGCAATCACCGAATCAGATGTGAGAATTTAGATATTCCTTAAAAGGATACAATATAGCATTTATCTTATTCTTATGTATTCATTTTTTTCTTCTTCTCTGCTCCCATAACCGGTGTTTCCTGTTCCCTAAAAGTATTCAATATCTCACCACTTAAATCATATTGCTATATCTATCTTTCCCATATTGAATAAATTATAGCTCACAATGCCTCATCAAAATAACCCTCAAATCTAAGCATTTAATTTATTAAAACTCTCATAGCTAAATCACAGATTATAGCGGGAGTCATCTTAGCAATTTTTGACTGTTGATAGTATTTAATCAGATTTCAAGTATAAACATCATTAATACTAAAAAATCATACATAAAAATCAAATTTTTATGGTACTTATGCAAAAAAACTATATTGCCAGATTATTCATAATGTTAACAACTGAAAAATTCGTAAGTTCTCTTTAAGTTAGTAAGTGGACATAAATAAACGCTAAAACAAAGAATCTGAAAATGAAGCGAGAAGGCACATTTTAATCTTATTTTCACCCTAACCCCCAGCCCCTAAAACCTATCCTCTAAGTTCTGTAAAATTAGCCTACCAAACCACCCTACAAATACTTATACATACCTTCCAGAGATACCATTGCAGATAAAGCTTTAAAATGATGATGACCAAAAATTGACAATATAGTAGCAGAGTCTAGATAATAGATATATTCTAGGCCATAATTTCTCATGTAAATTCTGTTATGTTATTGCCAAATAACCGTGGTTTCAGGTAAACCCGTGGACTTAAAGCAAATATTTAAAACCAGACATCCAATCATTGGGGTAGTACATTTACAGCCTCTGCCAACCTCACCCCGTTGGGGAGGCGACCTCCAAGCTATTATTAGTAGAGCAGAAAGAGAAGCCACAGCCCTTGCATCAGGTGGTGTAGATGGCATTATCGTAGAAAACTTTTTTGATGCTCCTTTTGTCAAAGACCAAGTTGACCCGGCCGTAGTTAGTGCCATGACATTATTAGTACAAAAGATTATGAACTTGGTTTCCCTACCAATTGGAATCAACGTTTTGCGTAATGATGGCCAAAGTGCGATGGCGATCGCTTCCTGTGTGCAGGCCCAATTTATTCGTGTTAATGTCCTAACTGGAGTTATGTCTACGGATCAAGGGTTAATTGAAGGAAAAGCACATCAACTTTTACGCTATCGTCGAGAATTGGGTAGTGATGTCAAAATCTTTGCAGATGTTCTAGTCAAACACGCCCAACCATTGGGTGAACCCAATTTAACTACAGTTGTCCAAGAAACAATTGAACGTGGTCTAGCTGATGGAATAATTCTCTCCGGTTGGACTACTGGAAGTCCCCCTACCTTGGAAGATTTAAAATTAGCTAGTGCAGCAGCATCAGATACACCTATATTTATCGGCAGTGGCGCTAACTGGAACAATATTTCTACCTTGATGCCAGCTGTAGATGGTGTTATTGTATCTAGCTCGCTGAAGCGACATGGCCAAATAGACCAACCGATAGATCCTATTCGCGTGAGTCAGTTTGTGGAAGCTACTCAGCGAAGTTTATCGAATCAGAGACAAGATAATGAAAATTGGCAAAAAGAAACTAAAAATTGGCCTTCTCCTCTAAAAAATTAGGAATCAAAAATATAAATGTAAATTATGGTTCACCGAAACTCTAACCTATGGATTAAAGCAGTGGTTAAGTGAAGTTATGGTGGCGATCGCCACCATAAGTGTACTAAAGAGTCTATGACACTATAATTAAATTATCAGTCATCTCTTACAAATTATCAGTTAAAAGTTAATATTTTTAACTTTGTGCCTTTGTGTGGGTGACAAGAGAAGGAGCGAAAACATTAGCCACATCATATACTTGATGATTTATTAAATATGTACCACAATAGTTGGCCTTAATGATCATGATTCAGAAGTCTTAATTAGTCTCTATACTGAAATATTTGGTGTGCTCAACCTATGGAGTTTTTTGACCTATATTTATATTGATATTTAATGATGATAAAGATTTACCTTTTGCCGTGAATCTAGACACTAATAAAATGTTCCGACTTAATGTAGTTAAGATGTGATTTCTACAGTCAGTTATTAATGCAATTCCTGACCCTATATTTGTCAAGGATAAATATCATCGTCGCATTGTTTTGAATGAAGCTTATGGTAAATTTCTCGGTTATTCTGTAGACGATATACTCATCAAAACAGATTACGAATTATTTGCTCAAAATGAAGCTAATATATTTTGGTAACAAGATGAGTTAGTATTTCAAACTAATCAACAGCAAGAAAATGAAGAATATTGTACAGATTACCGTGGAATTACTCACATAGTTGCTACGAAAAGAACTCTTCATCAAGATGCCACAGGAAATCTATTTTTAGTAGGAGTAATTAGGGCTTGCTGATTAAATCTAAAAGCATTGACATATAAAGACTAAAGAATTTTTGGAGTCGAAAAAAGTGCAAATTTTTCACCTCTTTATGCTCAAAAAGGAGCGTATTTTAGGCGCATAGTTGGGCAGAAAAATCATTCTTACAAAACTTAGCTCCTACCTCCTATAAATTCCAATTTATCCTGTCTCCTGTCTCCTGTCTCCTGTCTCCTGTCTCCTGTCTCCTGTCTCCTGTCTCCTGTCTCCTACCCCTACCCCTACCACTCATACTTTTTCAGCAAACCCTAATTAGAGATATTACCGAATGAAAAAAAATGGAGGAAAACCTGAAGGAAACAGCAACAAGACTAAAGATTGATAATGATAAACTAAAGCTTTTAGGAGATTCTTTACATCATCAAGCTAATCACGATCCCCTCACAGGATTACCTAATCGTAAGCAATTTTATGAGGGTTTAAGTCAAGCTATTGAGTGGGCAAATGTGAATGAACAAATGGTTAGTCTACTATTTCTAGACCTCAACGGATTTAAAGCTGTTAATGATACCCTGGGTCATAATATAGGAGACTTATTATTAAAATTAGTAGCACAAAGATTGTCAGGGTGCTTAAGAGGAAGTGATACAGTTTCCCGACTTGGAGGTGATGAGTTTACTGTGATTTTACCAGGTATTCCAGGACAAATAGGAGCTTCCAGAGTGGCTGACAAAATTCGCAACACAATTAATCAAACTTTTAAATTAGAAGACCATATTGTACCAGTGGGAACCAGTATTGGTATTAATTACTATAGCTCTAATCAGACTTACACAGATGTTGATACCTATTTTTTAAAATCATCTATTCTTGCAAAATATACACCAGACAATAATGGTACATCTGGAGACAGTAAAAAAGGTGGAGGGGCGTTCTAAGAGCTTATTTGTCAACTTAGCTAAAACCCTTATGTAATCTAACTATCAGGGATTTAGGTATATTGGGCTATAAATCCCAAAACCCTTGTCTTCCAAGGAATTCAGCCTCTTAATATTTACTTGATAAATCAGCTCTAATATTACCTCTTTTTCATTTAAATACTAAATAGCTATCTATAGGGTTAATCTACTATGTTTATTTCTGGTCGTGATTAAAACTTTAGGGTTAATTAAGTTTAATAATTCATGTCGTAATTTTTTCAATTTATCTCTAAAACGCATCGATAATATCAGTTAGTCTGAAAACAATAAATTTAAGAACTAATCGCTGAGGTTAATAAGTATATCAGGCATTTTATCAAAACTAATATTAGTTTACCGAAAAATTAATAATTTCAGCTTTGAAGTCTATCCTTTTAAATTTTAAGGATCAAAGTCATTGATATTTCTTTTTAAGAAGAGATCACTGTTAATTGTTAATTATTAATTGTTGAATGTGAAAACTAAACTCTAGAAACTTGAAGCAATTGACATACTCCTGATGTTACCCATAGCTCAACTCCTTGGGGTTCTTCAATTAGCATTTGGAATCGCTGTTTGTATAGCAGATGATGAGCGAACCCTGTGTTTTTATTATAAGCATGATTATCTATCCTATCTACTTCAGTAATGATTTTGCTGTATAACTGTAGGACATTATGTATCACCTTCAACTTAATAAGAAGCTTAAATTAGATATAAATTCACCTAATTTAAACTTCTTTTATTTCGCAACGCCGACACAAGTAGAATAAATACGGTTTTAACCCGTAGAGTTTCTAATACTTAACTTCAACAATCAATTGGTAATTCCCAAGATTTTATTAAGTACTCAAGTATTAAATAGCAGCATTGAAAATTGACTAATATCTGAAAGTTTAGTTTATGCCAATCTTAGTCGTATGAACCAGTATTCAATCTATAGTCACCTTCAATATATACATCAGCAGGTGGAGTCACTGTAAAATTTTCAAGGTTAGCTTGTAAAAGCTTTTTCTGTCTTTCAGTTAGATCGGGAATTGCTAGTACATCCTCTACTTTTTCGTAAGGAGCATTATCTACTATCATCGCAGCTATAGTTGGGAACATTCCCCGGTATTTCCGAAAGCTTCGTAAAGGACTATTGTTAAGATCGAGCTTCTCTCCAATCTCTCCTAATTTTCTGTCTGCCTTGTTAACCCTTCCAGATTCTACTGCTAGAATTGACGTTGAAGGCCATACAGTTAAACTTAAGTTACCTGCATAAGCTTGATGGTATGGCATTAATCCTACACAACCTAGACATAACCCTAATATTGCTAGCAGTAAGCCTATTTGTTTCATTATTCTATTTCTCCTGATCTTTATTGATATACACAGTTTTTTAAGTACCTAACGGTAAAAATTAAACTGTAGAAATTTAAACAGTTTACTTAATTGTTAGTGGGTTAATCAAGTAACGACTGCATGATACAGTTTACTATTCTCCAGACTCAGAAAGTCTATGAAAATAATTTTTCTACTTGTCGGTTTCCACTGCTTAAACGTCTCGCAAATTATCTCTTCCTTCCTCTAATCCTATAGAAACTTTGGGAGATATATTTTTGTCCAACAAGACAAATTTAGTCATAGACTATTAAGCCATATTCACTATACCCTATCAGGTTCTACGGCTTAAACTAACCTTTTTTTTGACACTCCCGCCGTTAAATCAAAGATGATAACGGGGTATTCTTGTTTTGCTGACGCAACGCTACGCGTTTAATGTCGCGGAGCGAAACACAGATTCTCGGACTAGGTAACAAATCAAACAAGTTGAGTGGTACTCCCGCTACTACCATCTCCACAAACTTTCTTGCTCCGTCTTTACGCATCAGAAACCGTTGACTCGCAGGCGGTGCGCTTTTCTTTGACAGTGCACCCTACAGTTATTAACCCTCTATTTTCAATTACTTTTGCAGCAGCTAAATCACCATTGTTATAGAAGGTTGAGTGTACCATACAGCTACTTTTGCTTTTTCCCTCAGTTATCTTATCATGCTGTATTGAAGTTAATTCCAAGCCTTTTGATGTTAACGATCAGCTGATATGTCCCATCGTCAGAAGTCTCATGGGATATTAAACTATAGCAATGTGCGCTGGCATATTTACAAATCACAGGAGGGGTCCAATAGCTAAAAGTCTTATATGATCAGCTTTTTATTCCCCCTTCCGGAGCTGTTGCTTTCCGGAGCTGTTGCCTGCGCACAGCGCTATACAAAGTTTTTTCTTGAGTTTATACACTTGGCACATCTACAATCTAAGCTTTTGCTTGACAGATCGTAACTATATGGATTGAAAAACCATGTAGTTACGATCTGTAAAAAGTTATAGTTGATTTGATCTAAAACAAATTTTGATTTTTTGCAGAGAACAATTTTTTGCCCAAAAAAGTATTGAGATTATTAAAAGTACCACCATAAGTAATAGTTGAACTATCATAGCCTTTCAGATTTACTTGATACTGCTTAAATATTTGATGCACATTTTCTAAATCGCAAATATACTGATAAGTACCTTCTCCCAAAGCAATATCCATACCAATTTCTTTAGTAGATGATTCTAGGCGAAATGCTGCATTTACAGTATCTCCCAAAGCAGTATAATCCGAGCGTTCACTACTACCAGCATTACTCACCATTGCATAACCTGTATTTATTCCTGCTCCTACTCTTAAAGGAAACGGTAAAGGGTAGATTTTACTTAGTTCTCTTGTTACTTCATATAAATCTTTGAGAGCTTGAAAAATACGAATCATTTCTGCACTACTAACTCCCTCAGCTCCATGAAACCAAACAGCCATAATCGCATCACCAATATATTTATCCACCCAACTTCCATTCTTCCTGATAATATCCCCTGCCTGCCGAAACCAACTACCAATAACTTCAGACAATACTCTCTCGTCCAGTTTTCTAGTCAGTACTGTAAAATCTCGGATATCCATTACCATCACTGATATTAGGCGACGAACATGCAAGGTAGCTGTAAAATCTTGAGAATCACCATCTATACCCGACTGTTTGTCCATACCTAGTAATGGACAATTAAATTCTAGTTCTGTTTGACCAAATACTAAGCGATCAGAATCCTTTAAAATTACAGGAATACTCACACGACGACTATTTACAAAAGAACCATTACGACTGCCTAAGTCAATCAGATAAAAATCTCCTTTGTCCATCTGTTGTATCATGGCATGGTTGCGGGATATCCATCTATCAGTCAGGACAAAAGTGTTATCTCTACCTCTACCAATAGTCCAACAATTATTTCCTACTAGAGGTAGGTAGCGATCGCCTGCTTCGGTACGAAGGATCATATGAGGAGGTTGCAAAGTCACGACAGTGGCACTCATGGTAACACAAGCTCTAAACTTGTGTGAATTCTCTTTTGGTCAGCATTAATATATCACTAATCAACTGATTGCCCCTAAAATAGCATAGGTTTCTAGAGGATTATTACCAATTTCTTCTTCTACTGCACCCCCTCTGACTATATTACTTAGTATTAGGCTAAACAAGCAGCTAATAGAAATAGACTGTCCACTAAAATTGTACTTAATACTGCTGCTCCAAAGGTCCAAAAGTATAACTTGTTTGATTGCAAAGGTACAAGACCAAAAAGCAATAGAATTCCCACCAAAACAAATATCCAAATTATTCCCCAGGAAGTACGTACTTGAGTTAAAGCATCTTGGAATACTTCTAAGGCCATATCTGGTTCAACTATCATTAATCGTCGCCAATAAGGAATAAGACCAGTTATGTAGAAGTATCCATCTGTAACTGCTGTACCTAGTAGAGAACCAAGGTAAAAACAGTTACCTATCATTTCTCTTTTGTGCGCCAAACACCATAAAGCAAAAGGTACACATATCGCCTCAACTGGTAAGTGGAGAAGTGGTTCTTGTCGTAGCCAACCCCAGTATATTGAACCTGTGAACCAACTCCAAGTAAATCCCAATAATAGATCGCCCCATATATGGGTATCTCTATCTTTAAGTAGTTTTAAACTTAGCCATAACCAAAAGCCTGTCATAGCCAAACTTAACCAAGGTAGTTGACGTACCATTGGAGCTTGAAAAAAGACTGGCACTGACACTAGAAATATGGCAGTACAAAACACAGCCCATTTTTGGCTGATTCTAATTTTTTCAGCAACGCCGAAAAATAAATTTGTCCCCAATTTTTCTGGGTAAAGCATTGTGACTCTAGCAAATAAAGTATTATTCAACAAGGTATTTTTAAGATTTTTTACTTAAGTTTATCTAATTTAACATATCACATTTATTATCCCCTCCAGGGGCATCTTTGATAATAACAGGTATTTTATCCCCTCCTAGGGTATTTTTTAGGAAGAGTTAATAATAAACAAAAATCCTATGAAATAAAGAGTTTTCACTCCTCAAAACTCAAAAAAGTGGTGATACTTCTGATGCTATAATCGATTAATAGTTCTACTTAAAACCCTACTTAATGAAATTCTTATTTGCTGTTATTGTCAGCGCCCTAATTTTTATATCTTTAGACGACAAAGTAGGCCAATCATTGCCTTTGGACTCAGTTTCCACCTCTGAGCAGCTATCACAAATGAATATTTTTCAAGCAGTTATTCTAGGAATGGTGCAAGGATTAACAGAATTTTTACCTATTAGTAGTACGGCTCACCTCAAGATTGTTCCTGTTGCCCTGGGTTGGGGAGATCCTGGTGTGGCTTTTACCGCTGTGATTCAATTGGGCAGTATTTTTTCAGTTGTTTGGTATTTTTGGCAGGATTTGACAAAGATCGTGATTGGTGCATATAAATCTATAGTGACATCCGATTACCAGTCTCCAGATTTCCGAATGGCAGTTGGAATAGTACTGGGAAGCATACCAATAATACTTTTTGGGTTACTAATCAAAATATTTATTCCAGATTTTGATAACTCGGCCTTGCGCAGTACAGTGGCGATCGCTATTGCTTCAATAGTTATGGCTTTATTATTAGGAATAGCAGAGAAAATTGGTAGTCGAAAACGTAACTTTGAGCAACTAGATATTAAAGATGGCATACTCATGGGATTAGCTCAAGCATTGGCATTAGTCCCCGGAGTATCTCGCTCTGGCTCAACTATTACAGGTGGCCTATTTATGGGGTTAGAAAGGGCTACAGCAGCAAAATTTTCTTTTTTATTGGGTCTTCCAGCGATTACTTTAGCAGGTTTAGTTGAACTTAAGACTCTATTGGATGAGGGTTTTGGAGGTGTGGGTTTAGTACCTACTATTGCTGGAATTATATCTGCAATAATTTTTTCTTACGTAGCAATTGCTTGGTTGATTAGATACTTACAAACTCAAGATACATGGATATTTGTTTGGTATAGATTAGCTTTTGGAGTATTAATTTTAGTGGCGATCGCTGGTGGTGTGATGCAAAATAATTGAATAAATCTAAGTTGGGATTCTTTTGACTTTTGTTGAAGTTTTAATCAGTCAAAACTCTAAAAATTGAACCCATCCAAGAATTCCTTAGATGGGTAGTCATGCTACAAAAAACAAAAAAACTTAGGACATGGCCTGAATGATATAGTCAAAGTAAGGAGCAGCTTCCTGAACATCTTCATCATCAAGTAAAGCAAGAGAAGCTTCCTTCAAACAACGGATTGACTCTACCATTCCAGGAACTGGTACACCCAATGAGTTGTACATTTCCCGAACACCAATCAAACCAATACTTTCAATTGGATCT
The DNA here is from genome assembly GCF_010692685.1 of Okeania sp. SIO2F5. Lineage (NCBI taxonomy): Bacteria > Bacillati > Cyanobacteriota > Cyanophyceae > Oscillatoriales > Microcoleaceae > Okeania > Okeania sp. SIO2F5. The sequence continues at coordinate 45,075 of NZ_JAAHGU010000025.1, forward strand.
TTATCACCAGCTAGTACCCCATAAGTAATCAAACGCAAGTACCAACCATAATCCCGGAGGCACAAAGCACGTTCCCGTTGACCAAAAGCATTACCACCAGGGGCAATAAAATCTGGACGCCTGCGCCACAACTCTTGACTAGCTTTGTCTACAATTCTTTTCTCATTTTCAGAAAGCACGCTAGCAATACGCACGCGCTGCTCGCCTGTTTTTAAAAAAGTATTTATGGCTTGAAGTTCCCCACTACTGGGATAACGTAATTCATCGTCTGCTTTGAGAATAACTTGGCTAACTACACTCATAATTATCAAAAAATTTCAGAATTATATTTCATTTTAGCTATTTACGACCTTTCTCAGTCATCAAATTTGAGGGATTTAATTTGAGAGATTTATTGGTATTGTTGAATAGCGGATATTAATTAGGAGTCAGGAGTCAGGAAGCAGGAGTCAGGAGTCGGGAATTCGGAGCCAGGAAGCAGGTAGCAGGAACTCAGGAATTCGGAGTCAGGAATTAAGAAAGGTAGAAAAGAATTTTTATTACCTTTAATTTAATGGCTAAGAGCTGATTTATAAAGTAAATCTTAGCTAGCTAGTCGCCTAACCATAAGGTGAATTAAAGAGCCATAAATCATGGCTTCACTTACATCTGAATACACCTCATAATATGAGCTTAAATGTTGAAATCTATTCAAGCAACCAAAAGTGCGTTCAACAATCCATCTCTTAGGTAGTCGCTCAAAAGTATGGGAAGTTCTTTTGATCTAAATGTTGGCAGAAGACCCGCGCTCTCCTTGCCGGGAGCGTCGTATGGGAATGCCAATCAATGTTGTGGTTTCACACACAATATGTTAAAGCATAAAAAGTTTTTAGTAAGTTGTAGATGGTTGAAAAAGCGTACAAATTTAGATTTTACCCAACTCCAGAACAGGAAAATCTGTTGCGGAGAACTTTGGGCTGTGTACGATTAATCTACAACGCAGAAATAAAATCAGGCCAGTCTGGTGACTACTGGGACGATAACTTAGCAGCTATTACTGAAAAGCGCAACCGTCAGATGCGTGATCATGTGAACAAAGCAGCTAGATTTGTGATCAACTGGTGCATTGAGCATCAAATAGGTACAGTAGTTTTTGGGTGGAATCAACGCCAAAAAGATAGTATTAACATTGGCAAAAAAATAACCAACAGTTTGTTCAAATACCTACAGCCAAGTTAAAAACCAAGATAGCTGAATTATCTGAGCAGTATGGGATTAAGTTTGTTGAGACTGAGGATAGTTACACGAGTAAGGCTAGTTTTAGTATGGGATGATTTTCTGCCGACATTTGGTGCGAAACCCGTTTGCGTAACATTCCGTAGGAAAAGGTGGGAGCCATCAGGAAAGCTTGTTAATTGTGGCTTGTATCGTTCTGCAAAAGGTCAAGTTATTAATGCTGACTGTAATGGTGCAGCCAGTATTATCAAAAAAGTAGCAACACAGCTAAGTCATATCATGTCCGGTAGCATCGGTATTAGAGTTGTCGCTAAATAAAGGAAAAAAATCACTCTAACCTAGACAGAGCAATAATTCCCAGGATTTTTATATTCAATAGCTACAATCCTTACAGAACAAGGCTTTTGGGTTTTTTTTAAGTTATAAAGCGACAAGTCTATTGATAAGTGCGATGAAGAAAAGAAAACAGTTATGCAGAAAACCGACTATCTTGGTAGACCTATTAGTTGGCAAAATTTAGACTTTTCAAAAGCTACTTTAATCGACTCAATGTGGAGACAGAGTTAAAACCATGGAAGACAGTAACTGACAATAAAATAATACCACCAACCAATCTTCCAGAACCTGTCAGATCTTTTATGGCATCTCATTTCAACAGGAGCTTAAGTTATTTCACCATTCAAAAAGTTAACCATGGAGATCAAGATAATTCTACGGCTATATCAATTAAATTTAAGCCTGGAGAGTATGATGATACGACACAAGAAGGGTTAACGAAAATTGCTGACAAGTTAGGTGATGCATTCAAAGTTCAAGATCCCAATAGTGACATTCAAGCGAGTATTTCTGAAGCCGTAACTAAGATCAAGAAGGAGTTACCTTAGAAGTCTGCATCTATTAAGAATGATTTGATAAAACTACGGCGACCACCACAAGTTAGCTATGCTGACCTTATTGCAGCTCGGAAAACTCCGTCTAGGTACATTACAGGAAGAACTCCCTCTCAGCTAGGAAGAAGACCTACCTCAAGACGATAATCACACAATTAACGTGGCTATGAAATTTAAGCCTAAGTAGGGCTTGCTGAAAAAGTCGCCCTGATGAGGGTAGGAGTCTCCTCCTCAGGAGTAGGTAGTCGGAAGAATTGTCTGTTGATTTTTCCGCCTCTGTCAGCTCATGCAAGTGAGAATTTTGAGCTAAACCCTCCTTTTAGCTTGCACTTTTTTTACCCCAGGCACTTTGGCTTTATCTATAAATGCTTTTAGACTTAATCAGCAAGCCCTAAGAGACTGTTTGTAAAGTTTTGTAAGGGAAAGCGATCGCCATAACGCAAAAGATAAGACAATGATAATTGTCATGATTTTCCCTCCTATGGAAAGAAAAAACTATCAAGCGTGACCTAACCAATGAACAGTGGGAAATTTGAAGGCGGCTGATTCCTCCACCCCATTCTGGTGGTAGGTCTGGAAGTGTCGATACAAGAGAAGTTATTAATGGTATTTTCTACCTCGTACACAACGGCTGTACATGGGGGGCACTTCCTCATGATTTACCACCTTGGCAAACCGTAGCTACCTATTTTTATCGTTGGCAACGCAGTGGAGTATGGAAAGAAATCAATGATATGTTACGTTTGCGTAGCATTCCGTAGGAAAGAAAAGTCAGAATCAAACAAGGAAGAACTGAAGAGCCATTTCTAGGGTATAATTGATTCACAGTCGGTAAAAACGACTGAAAAAGGGGGATTAGAGGTTATGATGCTGGTAAAAAGGTAAAAGGAAGAAAACGACACATATTAGTAGATACTCAAGGGTTGTTACTGAGTGTAGTTGTACATACTGCAAATATACAGGATAGAGAAGGAGCTAAGTCTGTATTTCTTCAAGCTAAATATGATGCGCCGAATCTGAAAATTGTTTGGGCAGATCAAGGTTATAGAGGAAAACTAGAGAAATCAGTGGCAATGGTTTGTGGATGGAAATTAGCTATTGTTAACAGAACTGAAAAAGGGTTTAAAGTGTTGCCCAGACGCTGGGTGGTAGAGAGGACTTTTGCGAGGGCGCGGCCGTAATCGTAGACTTTCTTGCATATTATGAAGAACATCCTCACAATAGCGAAGCTTTGGTTTATATTTCCATGATTCGTTTAATGCTAAAACGTTTAGCGATCGCTACTAATACTTCATAATTCTTTACAAACAGCCTCTAAGTAAAATGAGTTCGATCAGGATTTACGCAGAAACCGGGTTGATCGACAAAATTTCGTATATGACAGCCAATAATTAGGGTGATTAACTGTTGAATGAAAATTGTATAAAGTAGTTGCTATTTGTAGAAAAGTGTTGTAATATTAAACAGGTAATAACTCTAATGAATTATAGCGGTTAAATGAGACTTGTTGACAGACATATTATTAACCGAACACATCAGTATTGGCGGGTGTGTGATGAGTTAGCCTTTAAATCAAAAAACTTGTACAACCTGGCTAACTATTATTGTCGTCAGCATTTTTTTAAGTGCGGAAAAAGTCTAGATTTAACTAAACTGTACCACGCCACCAAAGATAGCGATGCCTACAGATCATTACCAACTAAAGTATCAAAACAAATAATAAAATGCTTGGTTGCAACTTGGCGTGGCTATTTTCAAGCTATAAAAGAATGGTCAAAATATCCACAAAAGTTTCTAGGTAAACCCAAAATACCAAAGTATAAGGACAAAACCAAAGGCCGAAATGTAGTTATCTACTCAAAAGAGTCTGTATATAAAGCACCACTAAAGGACGGTATTTGTCACTTATCTATGAGTGATATCAAAATACCTGTAGTGGTTGAGTCTGTAGTTGAAGTGAGGATAGTACCTGCAACTGGCTGCTATGTAATTGAAGTTGTGTATGAAAAAACTGAACAACAACGGATAGAGTCTACATATGTAGCAGGAATAGATTTAGGGATTGATAGATTAGTTGCTCTAGCTACAAACAAGCCTGGTGTGAAACCTCTGCTTGTTAATGGGAAGCCACTAAAAAGCGTCAATCAGCTTTACAACAAGCGAAAAGCTAAATATCAAAGTGTTCTCAAGGGCCAGAAAAAAACTAGCCGTAAGATTGAAGCGTTAACCTATCACCGAAATCGTTTTGTGGAGAATTATCTGCATAACACCAGTAAATTAGTGGTTGAGTATTTAACTACAAATAATATTGGTACTGTAGTCATAGGCAAAAATGATAATTGGAAACAAGGTGCAAACATCGGCAAAAAAAATAACCAAAATTTTACTCAAATACCACATTTTAAGCTAGTCAAACAGATAACTTATAAGTGTGTGTTAGCAGGAATTAAAGTGATTGAGACTGAAGAAAGTTACACCAGTAAAACTTCTGCACTTGACCTAGAATTGCCCTGTCAGCATGAATTGTATGTAGGTAAACGAGTCAAACGTGGTTTATTCAGGAGTGCAACTGGTAAAGTGATTAATGCTGATATTAATGGTAGTCTTCAAATATAAGATAAGAAATTCCCAGGGGCATCTACTGCCGAGGGAATAGTGAGCTGTGCCGTACAGCCAGTATTGGTTAATCCAATACCAAGATATTAAGCTGTCACGATTTTCTACAGCTTAGTTCGTACGGTTATACATGACTCTAAAATTTTGTAGACAAAAGAAATGAGTGAATATCAATAATCAAAACCTAGCTAAACTACCTTGTGAACAAGGTCAACTTGTAGAAATAACTATCACAGACTTAACAGATAGCGGTGATGGAGTAGGTCGCTATGGTCAAAAAGTCATATTTGTGCCTGATACAGTTCCGGGCGATCGCCTAGTTGCCCGTCTAACAGTGGTCAAACCAAAATATGCTTATGGGAAATTACACCAACTCCTAGAAACGTCCAAATATCGTATAAAGCCTTATTGTATAGTTGCAGACAAATGCGGTGGTTGTCAATGGCAGCATATTAGTTATGAATATCAGCTTCAAGTTAAACAAAATCAAGTTATTCAAGCTTTAAAGAGAATAGGGGGGCTAACATTATCAGCAGTAGATCCAACTCTAGCATCTCCAGCAGCTTTTGGATATCGCAACAAAGCTACATATCCTTTAAGTATTTCTACTACAGGTCAAGTTAAAGCTGGCTATTATCAAAAAGGTAGCCATAAAGTGATTAATCTGAATCAATGTCCCATTCAAGACGAACGTTTGAACCCTTTACTCAAAGAAGTAAAACAGGATATTACTAGGCAAGGCTGGAAAATATATGATGAACAAAAACATACAGGTATTGTACGCCATTTATCTTTGAGGATAGGTAATAACACAGGGGAAATATTGTTGACTTTGGTTATAAATGGAGAGGAGGAAAAAACAAAAGAATTATTACCAGGTATCGAAGCTCAAGCACAAAAATGGCTAGAAAATTATTCTCGGTTAGTAGGTGTTTGTTTGAACTACAACTCCAAGGCAACAAATACTATTTTTGGTCAACAGACTGTTTGTGTTGCTGGTCGGTTGTATCTGTACGAAGAGTTTAGTGGTTTAAAATTTCAATTGACCCCCGATACTTTTTTCCAAGTAAATACAAAGACTGCGGAAAAATTAATGGAGGTAGTTATTCAAGAGTTGGCTTTGAACGGACGGGAGATTATTGTTGATGCTTATTGTGGTATCGGTACTTTCACTTTACCTATAGCAAAATATTTGCAGCAAGTGGGCGTTCCCGGTCGCGACTCTATGGAAATAGCAGGTGAGGAGTTGTTACAGGGGGCTAGGAAGGTCTTGGTCATTGGTATAGAAGTTCAACCGATGGCTATAAAACAGGCTCAGTTGAATGCTGAAACTAATTACTTGACAAATGTCATTTTTTATGCTGGAAAAGTTGAAGATTTACTACCTGAGTTGGAGGTAAAGCCTGATGTAGTTTTGTTAGACCCGCCGAGAAAAGGTTGCGATCACTCTGTTTTAGAAACTCTGTTACAAATTCTACCTGAACGTATAGTTTATATTAGTTGTAAACCTGCTACCTTGGCTCGTGATTTGAAATTTTTATGTTCGACAGGTAAATATGAGTTGAGAAAAGTACAACCTGCAGACTTTTTTCCTCAAACTGCTCATGTCGAATGTGCTGCATTTTTAGTAAGAAAAAAGTCAAAATAAGTAAAGTAGTTTTGGCAATTTTCCTGTAATAAACTCGCTTTCAACTGAATAAATATTGATCGAAGGAGAGAATTATAGCGGTTTTCACAAAGGTAGACTACAAAACTTCTGCCTTCTGTCTCCTGCATAGCTGCCTTTCAGCCAAAAATCTCTGTATTCTATGTTCATGAAAACTGCTATAATTATACAGTTGATTTCATCAAGGGTGAGGTACCCCCCCGTGGGCAAGATTCTCACAGCACAAACCTTTTATCCCAGATTCCGCACGACAAAATATAGTATGTAAAAGTTAGAAAACTTGGGTAATATCATGTACTCAGTTTATTAATGGCGCGCTGGCGGTTGGCACTGCCTTTCTGTTTGCGAGAAACACGACGCTGATAGAATTTCATCCGTTTCTCACTCTTTCTGTAGAATCTGGGGTTCGGCTCTGTATTACCATCTGAATCGGTGTAGAATTCTTTTAAGCCCACATCTAAACCGACATTTCGTTTAGTGGGTAAGGTTTTAACATGAACATCTACACTGATACAAAACTGACAATAATAACCATCAGCTCGTCTGACCAGTCTCACTCGCTTAATCTTCTCAACTGGATAGAATGCCAAGTCCCACGTCCCAATCAGTTTGAGTCTACCAATACCTTTTTTGTCGGTAAATTGAATATGTTTGGGGTCTAGCAATTTCCAGCCCGATGTCTTGTATTCAACAGAGCGGCTATGTTTCTTGAATCGTGGGTATCCCTTTTTCCCAGGGATATTTTTCTTGCAGTTGTCAAAAAACCTAGCAATAGCTGACCAAAACCGTTCTACAGACGCCTGACAAGCATGGGAATTCAAATCTTGAACGAATGGGTACATCGAACGCAATTCGGTATTATAGCGATACAGTTCTTTTCTACCTAGTCCTCGACGATCCATCCAATAGCGAAGGCATGAATTTATCACGAATTGAGCCGTCCGAATAGCCTCATCAACGGCTTGATATTGCTGAAGTTTTCTTTGACTTTGAATTCGTATACTATCATAGTTTTGACTCTAGCAAGTCTTGCGTATATTATTAGTATATCAGGTTCAATTTAATTTGTGCAACGCCGATTGAGGTTAACCGTCCTTCTAGGACGGGGCTTGAGACCTGCATCCAACTTGAGCTATCTATTTATTTCACCACATAACTATAATAACTATAACAATCTCAACTAAATTATATCAGAATAATTAACTACCCTAGATTCTCGATTATAATTCTAGTAAATCTATAAAAATAATTGAATACGATCCGGAAAGCTACTCTCTAGAATGGGAAAATAGAATGTAATTAAGGTCACAATAGAGGCACAAAAACATTAAAAATGATTAACTTTCAACCACAGCCGATAGAAGCAAAATTAAGTAAATATCAATTCATGCAACCATATTTTCCTATCTACATAGTTTTAGATAAAAATCTGCCATATTATCAGAATTTTGCTGCTTGGTTAGAAGCTAAAATTGTCACTCATGATTTAACTACTTCTATCAATGAAACTTTGCCATTTTTGCTAGAAGCGTTGCAAATAACTTGGGAAAGTGAAGGCGATCCTCAACAAATTTACCCTCTAATTGTAGAAAATCTTGATTTATTAGAGCCTCATTTAATATACATTTTACGCAAGTGGGCGAAGCAAGTTTTTCCTAACATTTGTCAAAATAGGGCAACTACAACTGCTAGTGCATTAGTAAATTTGGGTCGGATTATTTGGGCACTACCGGATGGAGATTCTGATGTTAATTTAGAAATTGCTTTAGCTTGCTGCGAGTTAGCTTTAGAAGTACTTAATTTCAATGATTTTCCCTATGAATGGGCAATAGTTAATCACAATCTAGCTGTAATTTATCAAACTCGCTGTTATGGAAATTCTACCCATAATTTAATTAAGTCTTTTGAACATTATCTACAAGCAAAATTAGTATTTCCAGAGGAAAACTTACCTCAACAATTGACTGATTTAAGTTAGTATTAGTAAGCTATTCAGTATTTAAACTGTTGAGGTCAGCTACAGTATTAATTTATTTCCTAAACCAACCACCCATTTGCACACCTACATTACCAGCAGGATGGTATTGCCTGTTACCTGTTCCCAGTTAAGTGTTCCCTACTAAATGCAAAAAGTCTATATCTTTTTCGGAGATGTCTTTTTAGTAACTATAATGGAACAGAACAAACAACATAAATTCCTCAAAAATCTAGAAAAATCAATTTTAGTGCGCAAGTTCTATCTAACAAACTTCTAATAATTCTGGTGTAAACATCATTAGACATCCTCAACGTAAAAATTCGATAATGCGATCGCATGGAGAACAGTCTGGTTGTTCAATGTTTTGAGATGTTTCCCAAGTTACAGCAATTTGATTATATGCGTATGTTTCCATATTTGATAATTTCAGAATTTAACTCTATAAATTTATAATTCATGTTTTTATTCTACTAAACCGGAAATCTCAAAAAAATTATAGCAATGAGCGCTCAGGTATTTACTATGTCAAAGAGCAGTTCATTAATGGATAATGGATAATTGATAATTACCTCTGGTTAAAACCGCGCTTGATTGAATATAAGGAATATTGTCTTTCGTCATTGCGACGATAGGAAGCAACCTCCTCAACCACTGAGATTGCTTCCTTCCACTCCGTTCCAGTCGCTGCGGACGTGGGTATAGTAATTATCGGGATTTGATATGACTCCTGACTCCTACAAAATTATACTTTTATTCAGCAACACCCTGATAACTGATAACTGAAATGACACTTGTACTCAAGCTTTGAATGCTTGAGTACAACATGGGTTTGAGTTCCCGTTCTCAGTCAATAAGTATTCCTGGTGACAGCGATGAACTGCCACACAGGAATTGAGATTTCAACTCAACTTAAACTGCGAGAAAATCTGAACTGTCGAGATGAGCGGTATTAAACCAGGGCAACTTCGCCAACACTTCATTAGTCGAAGTCTCGATAATCTTGTTGCCAGAGAAGGACAAGTCATTGAAGGTTAAACCATCTGCTAATCCAATCTTATCGACTCCAGGTTGGAAAAATCGGATCGTATCCATACCTTCTCCACTAGCGATGACTATGGTATCTTGACCAAATCCTCCAACTATAGTATCTTCACCTAAGCCACCGTCTAGTAAGTCATTGCCAAAACCACCGAATAGCTTATCGTCACCGTCTCCACCTGTGAGGGTATCGTGGCCCCAACCACCAGAGAGAACATCGTGACCACCATCACCATCAATTTCGTCATCACCAGTCCAACCACCTAATTTCTCGTTAGCAGAGCTGCCAAAGATTACGTCATCACTAGCTTTGGCGTTGATGCGATTGCCACTGACCAGATCCATCACAATCACATCAGGGTTAGGAGTACCTTGATTGTTAGCCAGAATTAATTCAAAGGTATCACTGATTGTACCACCGTTGCCATCATCAGCTGTGACGGTTATGGGAGTGATACTAGCAGAGTTACTGCTACCAGTTATAATTCCAGTATTAGTATCAATACTAAACCCACTTGGTAAGTTAGACGCGGAATAGGTAAGGGTGTCGTTGGTATCAACATCACTGAAGTAGACACTGGTATCAAAGGATAAGTTCTCGTTAGTAGAGATGATTTGGTCATCAATCTCTTGTGCTAAGACTGGTGCATCGTTGACACCATCAATGGTAACGGTGGCAGTGGCTGTATCCGTTTCACCGTTGCCGTCATCAATGGTATAGGTGAAAGTTTCAGTTGTACTTTCTCCAACACCTAGACTCTCAAATTGACCGTTAGGATCGTAGTCGAAAGTACCATCACTGTTAACAGTTAACAATGCGCCAGAAGTTAAAGTCACTTGAATGTCAACATCAGCAGCATTGCCGTTTACTTCGGTAACTGTAAGGGGATCGCTGTCAGGGTCGCTATCGTTAGTGAGGACGTTGCCACTGAGGAGGCTGTCTTCATCAGTTGTTACTGCATCGTCTACTGCATCCGGTGCAGCGTTACTATTCGTAATGGTAATCGTACCTAAAACATCATCGTTATCGGTAGCTGTTCCTGCATCATCCGCCGCGCTGTTGTTACTGTAAGTAACGTTAGAACCAGTAACGGTAGCTAGGGTAGTGGGCATTCCCTGGTTGTTGCCATTAGTATTAGTGGTGGACTGCATGATAAAAACCGCTCCGCCCAAGCCTAGACCATCGTTACCCCCAGTACCACCGGTAGCACTGTTATTGGTAAAACTGGTGTTATTGAAGCTTAACGAACCAGTGCGGACAAAGATGGCACCGCCGAAGCCAGCCCCACCACCACCATCACCCAATCCATCACCAGCGCCAAAGCCGCCGTCGCCGCCGACGGAGCTGCTGCCGCAGCCGCCGTCGCCGCCGTCGCCACCTTCGCCCCCAAAAATGTCAATATTGTAGGCTAGCCCAGGTGAGCCGGCAATGCCGCCACCACCACCAAAGCCGCCGTAGCCACCGTCGCCACCTTCGCCGTTGTAGGTGTAGCCGTAGACGTAGCCGTCACCGCCGTCGCCACCTTCGCCGCCACCACCACCGAAGCCGCCGTTACCACCGTAGCCGCCGTTGCCGGCGAAGTAGTAGCCGGCACTGTAGTCGGCGTAGGTGTAGCCACCCTTGCCGCCGTAGCCGCCATTGCCACCGAAGCCGCCATTGCCACCGTCAGTGCCGTCACCAGCGTTGGCGAAGTAGCCGTAGCTACCTTCGCTACCATTGCTACCGTTGCTACCAATTAGTCCAATGCCACCACCAGTACCACTGGAACCAACACCACCGCTACCGCCTTGGGCTAGGTTATTAGTGAAATCGACATCGGTTAAGGTGACGGTGCCATCGGACATAAATAAGCCGCCGCCCATACCAGCACCGCCACCACCGTCGCCACTATCTCCGCCTTTGGCGACACCATTAGTAATGGTCAAATCGGAGATATCAACGGTTCCTGACTTGATAAACAAAGCCCGAACATCTCCTGCATTAGCTATCCCGTCATTATTGGCATCCCCACTCAGGGTATAGTTGCCACCAACAATAGTGATATTGCTGTCAATGAGGGACTGCATGCTTCCTGTCAGGCGAACATCGTTTTGCAGGGTAATGGTATCATCCCCTGCCATTGTGTTAGCTTGAGCAATAGCATAACTGAGAGTACCTACCTGATTCCCAGTTCCATCATCAGTGGTTTGGTTAACGATAAAATTTGCCATTGTTTTTTCTCCTTAATTTGAGTAGGACTTATATCATGTCCGGATGATTAGTTATGATTAGGATATAGATGGAAGAGATATCTCAAACCCTTGCGATTGCTTGCTTCCACTCCGTTCCAGTCGCAATGAATTTACATGATATTACGCAAAAGCGAGGTAATTACGTCATTACGTTTTGCTGGCGCATAGCTTCCGCTAACGGCTGTCGCCGACATGTTTGCGGAGCATTCCGTCAGGAAAACGCAATGGCATAAATGCGTTATTTTGCGTAAGTCCTGATTTTATTTTACTGACGTAGTTAGGACACGCGCAAGATCAAATCAACGATGCAAAATTCAACAAAATCTATGACAGAGTTTGAGAATTTCTAAGTGTCCTAACCATGTTGCATTTGGATTATAATTCCACCCCCCTAGTGTCAAGAGCATTTCGCCAATTGCATCAAATCTTAATATAACCGTGAAAATTCTCATATCAACTTCATCAAATCTTCATAGTATTACTACATCTTAATGTCTAAGATTGCGATCGTTTATTTAATTAAAATTATTGAAAGGGGCGGGTTAATAATTAATACAGGGCTGACGCAAAGGCAATATATATGGATTGATCTAATTTCCTATTGTGAGGTACAGTGCTTTCGATCCCCCCTAACCCCCCTTGAGAAGGGGGGAACTGGAAGTCCCCCTTTTTAAGGGGGATTTAGGGGGATCGTTTCTAAATTCTCAATTCTAAATTCTCAATTCACTTTGGCTACTTATTAAACGAAAACTGAGCAAAACTTAATTCATTAACTTTATTCCAATTAAAAACTTGCTCTCGAAATTTTTTCCACTGTTGATAAACTTCGTTAAAACTCACAGAAAATAAATATAGCATTTCTCACCTTTTGTGAGTTACAGTGCTTTCGATCCCCCCTAACCCCCCTTAAAAATGGGAACTGGAAGTCCCCCTTTTTAAGGGGGATTTAGGGGAATCGTTTCTGAATTCTAAATTCTCAATTCTCAATTCACTTTGGCTACTTATTAAACGAAAACTGAGCAAAACTAAACTCATTCACTTTATTCCAATTAAAAACTTGCTCTCGAAATTTTTTCCACTGTTGATAAACTTCGTTAAAACTCACAGAAAATAAATATAGCATTTGTCACCTTTTGTGAGGTACAGTGCTTTTGATCCCCCCTAACCCCCCTTGAGAAGGGGGAAACTGGAAGTCCCCCTTTTTAAGGGGGATTTAGGGGGATCGTTTCTAAATTCTCAATTCACTTTGGGTACTTATTAAACGAAAACTGAGCAAAACTTAACTCATTCACTTTATTCCAATTAAAAACTTGCTCCCGAAATTTTTTCCACTTTTGATAAACTTCCTTAAAACTCCCATTTTTACTAGCATTTTCCTCATAAATCTGAAAAGCAGCCTTCTGAGCAGCTTGCATAATTTCTGGGCTAAAAGGTCTCAACTGAACACCCTTTTCAATCAATCTTGGCAACGCTTCACTATTCAAAACATCATATTGAGCCAACATATTCAAATTAGTTTCATAAGCAGCAGTCTGAAAAATTTCCTGATATTCCTTTGGTAACTTATTCCAAGCATCCAAATTAACCAATACATCTAAAGTCAGACCAGGTTCCCACCAACCAGGATAATAATAATATTTTGCAGCCTTATATAAACCCAATTTCTCATCATCATAAGGTCCAGTAAATTCAGCAGCATCAATAGCACCTCTTTCTAAAGCCAAATAAACTTCCCCACCAGGTAACACCTGAACATTTACTCCCAACTTACTCATCACATCCCCTCCTAAACCAGGAATGCGCATCTTTAAACCATTGAGGTCAGCCAAAGTATTAATTTCCTGCCTAAACCAACCACCCATTTGTGCCCCTATGCCACCCGCAGGGAAGTTAATAATGTTAAAATCAGCATAAACTTTTTGCATCGCTTCTAGACCCCCACCATGATATAGCCATGCATTCTGTTGTTGGGTAGTAAAACCAAATGGAACAGTAGTCGCAAACACAAGAGTAGGATTTTTGCCTTTATAATAAAAACTACTTGTATGACCACATTGTATGGTGCCTTGTTGTACAGCATCTAAAACTTCCAATCCTCCAACTATTTCACCAGCTTGATAAGGAGTAATAGTAAATCTGCCATTGGTCAAAGCTGCGACGCGATCGCAAATCCTCTGTGCTCCACCAAACAAAGTATCGAGAGATTTCGGCCAACTCGTCGTCATTCTCCATTTGATTTGTGGAGGTTCGGTTTGACTGAATGCAGGTAAAGCAACAGCACTTGTAGCAGCAGTAGTAGCGTAACTAATTAGGTTTCGACGTTTCATTATTTTTTTATGTATAATAGGTAATAGGGAATAAGAAAAAGTGAGAAAAACACTTCTGTTGTGCGAATTCAAAATTCTAAATTCACTTTGAATAGTTGTCATTGCGACGATAGGAAGCAATCTCCGCGCACCCTTGAGAAACTGTTTGTCAACTCATAAAAACCTCTCTCCAAACCTCTCTCCTACTCCGAGAGAGGCTTATTAACCCCCCTTCCCTACAAGGGAAGGGGGGCAGGGGGGTTAGGTTTGCGCGGATTCATCGGTTTCATAGAACACTTCTCAAACAGCTTCTGAGATTGCTATCTGTTCCGGAATGCTCCGCAAACCTTCCACTCCGTTCCAGTCGCAATGACGCAGGCTATAGTAATATCAGGATTTTATATCAGACCCAAGGGAATACTGACAAAGAGAGGGAACAGTGAGAAAAACACTTCCTTTGTGCGAATTCTAAATTCTGAATTCTAAATTCTAAATTCTAAATTCACTTTGGGTTATTGAAGGAAAACTGAGCAAAACTCAACTCATTAACTTTATTCCAATTAAAAACTTGCTCCCGAAATTTTTTCCACTGTTGATAAACTTCCTTAAAACTCCCATTTTTACTAGCATTTTCCTCATAAATCTCAAAAGCAGCCTTCTGAGCAGCTTGCATAATTTCTGGGCTAAAAGGTCTCAACTGAACACCTTTTTCAATCAATCTTGGCAAAGCTTCACCATTCAAAAAATCATATTGAGCCAACATATTCAAATTAGTTTCATAAGCAGCAGTCTGCAAAATTTCCTGATATTCCTTTGGCAACTTGTTCCAAGCATCTAAATTAATCAATAGATCTTCTGTCGCACCAGGTTCCCACCAACCAGGATAATAATAGTATTTTGCAGCCTTATATAAACCCAACTTCTCATCATCAGAAGGCCCACTAAATTCAGCAGCATCAATAGCTCCTCTTTCTAAAGCTAGATAAACTTCCCCACCAGGTAACACTTGAACATTTACTCCCAACTTACTCATCACATCCCCTCCCAAACCAGGAATACGCATTTTTAAACCATTGAGGTCAGCCAAAGTATTAATTTCCTCTCTAAACCAACCACCCATTTGCGCACCTGTGTTACCTGCAGGGAAGTTAATCACGTTAAAATCAGCATAAACTTTTTGTATAGCTTCTAAACCCCCTCCATGATATAACCAAGCATTCTGTTGTTGGGCAGTAAAACCAAATGGAACAGAAGTTGCAAAGACTAGGGCAGGATTTTTTCCTTTATAGTAATAACTAGAAGTATGACCACATTGTACGGTACCTTGTTGTACAGCATCTAAGACTTCCAACCCTCCGACTATTTCACCAGCTTGATAGGGAGTAATCGTAAATTTGCCATTGGTCAAAGCTGCGACGCGATCGCAAATCCTCTGCGCTCCACCAAACAAAGTATCGAGAGATTTCGGCCAACTCGTGGTCATTCTCCATTTTATCTGTTGGGGTTCGGTTTGACTCAATGCAGGTAAAGCAACTGCACTTGTACCAGCAACAGTAGCATAACTAATTAGGTTTCGACGTTTCATTATCTTATATGTTATTTATTGATAGCAACCACCAGAGCAGTTAGGACATTCTCGCTCTTCTCAAATTTAGTCACAGCAACCTCTCCCTCTTCCCTCTCTTCCCCCTCTCCCCTCTCTTCTGATTCAGCTTGGGGAGTTATTGAAGGCAAACTGAGCAAAACTTAATTCATTAATAGCATTCCATTGATAAATCTGTTCTCGGAACTTTTTCCACTGTTCGTAGACTTCTTTAAAGGTTGCATCCTGATTAGCTTTCTCTTCGTAAAATTCAAAAGCTGCTTTCTGTGCTGCTTGTAAAATTTCTTGACTGTAAGGGCGTAATTCAGTGCCACCTGCTATCAATTCTGCCAATGCTGCTCCGTTTAAAGCATCATATTGGGCGAGCATACTTATATTTGCTTGATATGCAGCACTTTTAAAAGTTTCCTGATATTCTTTTGGCAACTTATTCCATTCATCCAGATTAACTTGCACCTCAAAAGTCGGACCAGGTTCCCACCAACCAGGATAATAATAGTATTTCGCAGCATTATTTAAACCTAGTTTCTGGTCATCATAAGGACCTACCCATTCCGCAGCATCAAGAGCGCCTCGCTCCAAAGCTAGATAAATTTCACCACCAGGCAATACTTGAGCATTTACACCTAATTTTTTCATTACTTCCCCACCAAAACCAGGGATACGCATACTTAAACCATTTAGATCGTTAACTGTGTTAATCTCTCGTTTAAACCAGCCTCCCATCTGCGTCCCACTATTACCAGCAGGAAAACTAATAATGTTAAAGTCGGAGTAAAGCTTGTGCATTATTTCTAACCCTCCACCATGATAATACCAAGCATTCTGTTGTTGGGCAGTTAAGCCAAAAGGGACAGAGGTGCCAAAAGCAAGGGCAGAATTTTTACCAACATAATAGTAACTAGCAGTATGGCCACATTGTACTGTACCTTGTTGGACAGCATCCAGAACCTCTAAACCTCCGACTATTTCACCAGCTTGATAGGGGGTAATGGTAAATCTGCCATTGGTCATAGCTGCGACGCGATCGCATACTGTTTGTGCCCCACCAAAAACTGTCTCTAAGGAACGAGGCCAACTCGTGGTCATTCTCCATTTTACAGAGGGTAAGCTATCAGTAGAGGTCGTTTCAGTGGTGGTTTGACTACAAGCGGCTAAAGTTGCGACACTTCCAGCAGTTCCAATATAGTTAATGAGTTTTCTTCGTTTCATTGTTTTATATTATTTGTGTTTTCAGGTTTTCTGCTTAGTATTTTAGATAGGGTTTCAAGGTTTGATATCTTGATCAAAGGGAGTAGAAACAGAAGCTGAAATCTTACCCAAGTATATAGTAAAATAGGCAAAAATACCTCAAACTATAAAGTCTAGCGCTATATTCACTGCCATCTCAAAAATCTTATTTATCAAAATAATTGGGTCGCGCAACCCCGCCTTGATTAGCAAAATGTTTTTAGAGGGTTGCTCTAATCCCTGTTACCAAAAAAACTTCTGTACGTCGCCAATCCGACGGCTCCCCTATCTGACTTCTGACTCCTGAGTTCGTTAAATTTCACCAAAGGCGATCAACGTGAAGCCACAATCATCAGGTCTGTCAGGTGATGAAGTCACAACAACTAAGTGATATGGCATAACTTCAACAATGGCAACTGACATATTAAATGTCTTCCACTCAGGTCCTTGAATGGTACAAACTGGCGCTGGTTGTTTAACAAAAGGACGCTCGAACTCTATTAAATAGGTTCCTTGCCAAATTCTGCGGGAACGGAACCCTTCACCAAACATAATGTTACCGTCTGGATGAACAGCACCATAGATGTGTTGGATTTCTTTTCCCACTGAATCTTTGATAATTGTCATTATTGACTCCTGCTAGATTTACAGTAACTTAAAAAATAGTTTATATTAATTTGTTTTGCGGTATAATATCAAATCCGTTTAATTGGACATAAAAAAAATCTTCAATCGCCATAACTACGTTTATCTTTGTAATTCTTTCTCCTCCTGACTCCTCCTAACTTAACCATTCTATGGCTGTTTAACCGGGTTTGATATAATACCAAATCTGGTTACCATAAAGATACTGTCTTAAATTATTTTCTAATCCTTCTGCCTTACTTTATCAGGTAAAGCTTCGATCTAAATTGGATTAACGGTTACAGATGTCCCCCAAGCCTAAAAAGCCCTCAAACAAAAAGTCTGGGGCTAAATTTTAATGTTATAGAGCTTTCAATACAGCAATTATTTACTGTTATCTTAAAAAGCTCACCATAATTTTTCAAATTTTTCATTCCCTAGTGGTAAAATGCTTGCACCCATTTATGTATCGTTGATAGGTAGGGTAGGAGGGAATATCAAAGTTTTAGATATTGCCAAAAGCAATAAAGGTGAAACCACAATCTTCAGATCTGTCAGGTGAAGAAGTAGTGCATACAAAGTGCCATGGAGCAACGTCAACGACAGCGACTGACAGATTAAATGTCTGCCATTCACCTCCATAAATGGTACAAATTGCTGCTGGGGTGTCTACAAAAGGCTGGTCGAATTCTATTAGATAAAGTCCATAGCGAAGTTTGTGGCATTTGAAGCCTTCACCAGAAATTATCTTACCGTCTGGAGAAATAACACCATAGATGTGCTGAGTTGCTGTTCCCGCTGAATCTTTAAAAATTGCCATTACTGACTCCTGTTAGATTTTACTGTACTGTTTGAAATCAACTATAGAAAATTTAAACAGCTTATTCCTTCTTGCTGACAATATCAGCAATGGTTAAACCATTGAATACACTATTTTCCGACTTTTCTAGGATTTGAGTCAACAGTTATCAACCTATAGAATAGGTAGGTTAATTAATATGCTGTTAACATTTTTTGCAAGGGTTAAAACTCTTATTTAGCGTCACCAAAAGCAATAAATGTAAAAGCACAATCAATAGGTTGGTGAGGTGATGAAGTAATGCAGATGAAGTACTCTGGATTAACTTCAACTATGGCAACTGACATATTAAATGTCTTCCACTCATTTCCAGTAATAGTACAAACTGGTGCTGGAATACCATCAAAAGGACACTCGAATTTTATGATATAGGTTCCTTCCTTAATTTTCTGGCTCTCAAAACCTTCGCCGAACCACTTACTACCGTCTGGTCCGACACCACCGTAGATATGTTGGTGTCCGTGCTCATGGTCATCTTTAAAGATTGCCATAACTTGATCCTATGTCAGTTAATTTACATTCTTAAAACTATCATCAGTAGGGTAAAAACACTTTAGTCTTGTGATTAAAGTTTACAATCAGAGAATTATTCCTATTAATGCTATAATCAGAGTCTAGATTTGATAATTTGTATTTAAAATTACATCTTTTTATTTTTTTAAGAATTGATTTTATATGACTTACTTACAGGAACCTAGAAACTCAATTTTTTCCTAAATATCTATCGTTAAAACCACAATTTCTCCTAGTAGCAACTGGGTTTATTTGGGTAATTCTGTAAAATAAATAGACATCTGGTAAAAATCAAAAATAAAATCAATTATTATCCAGAAATTATCAATTACTCCCCTCCTGGGAGGGGGAGGGGCGAGGGGTGGGTTCCCTGTTCCCTGTTCCCTGTTCCCTGTTCCCTGTTCCCTGTTCCCTGTTCCCTGTTCCCTGTTCCCTGTTCCCTGTTCCCTGTTCCCTGTTCCCTGTTTTGGAGGAGATGTCTAATTTATTCTATTTCAAAGATGTCACAAATAGTTTCCAACTTTAAATGTGAAATAATTTCCTGAAATTACTGTATAGTCAAAGTTTTGTAGCTCTATAAAATCCTACTTTTGACTTTTGAGTTTTGACTTTTGACTTCCGTGAAACGGTATAGTAATTCACACTAGACTTTTGATTTGGTCAAGACTGTTGTAAAATCATGAGATTAGTCAATTGAATTTTACAAAATCTCATTGAGAATGGAACAAAATCATAAATCAACAGTAATAATCACAGGTGCATCGTCAGGGGTGGGTTTACACGCTGCCAAAGCTTTAGCAAAAACAGGTCAATGGTATGTAGTGATGGCTTGTCGAGACCTCTCGAAAGCAGAAAAAGTTGCCCAAGAAGTAGGAATGGCAAAAGATAGCTACACTGTGATGCACCTAGATTTGGCTAGTCTAGATAGTGTACGACGGTTTGTTAATACTTTCAGAGAAAGCGGTAGGTCTCTAGAAGCTTTGGTTTGCAACGCTGCGGTATATTTGCCTCTATTAAAAGAACCGATGCGTAGTCCAGATGGGTATGAATTGAGTGTGGCGACAAATCATCTGGGACATTTTCTCCTATGTAACATTATGTTAGAGGATTTGAAACAGTCTCCTGCTGCGGATAAAAGATTGGTGATTTTGGGAACTGTAACAGCTAACCCGAAAGAGTTGGGAGGAAAAATTCCAATTCCAGCACCTCCAGATTTGGGAAATCTTCAGGGTTTTGAAGCAGGTTTCAAAGCTCCTATTTCTATGATTAATGGCAAAAAGTTTAAGTCTGGTAAGGCTTATAAAGATAGTAAACTCTGTAATGTTTTGACAATGCGGGAGTTACATCGGCGTTATCACGAGTCAACAGGGATTGTTTTTAGTTCTCTGTATCCTGGATGTGTGGCAGATACGCCTCTATTCCGAAATCATTATCCTTTATTCCAGAAAATTTTCCCGCTATTCCAGAAAAATATTACTGGGGGATATGTTTCTCAAGATTTAGCAGGAGAAAGAGTTGCTGCTTTAGTTAAAGATCCTGAGTATAAGGAGTCTGGAATGTATTGGAGTTGGGGAAATCGACAGAAGAAAGATCGTCAGTCTTTTGTGCAAGAAGTTTCTGATGAAGCGAGTGATGATGATAAAGCGATTAAGCTTTGGGAATTAAGTTCAAAGTTGGTAGGGTTGAGTTAGTTTTTTAATTGAGATATTGACATCCTCCCCGGCCTAAAGGCACGGGGATTCCTACCGAGCCGTAACTCCTCGGTGGGTTGACGTTTTGCTGGCGCAAAGCTCCGCTAACACAGGCTGCTGCTACCTTGACGCTAGTCTGACGCTTGCCTCCACGTCCGTTTTTAGTCTCCGAATGCCCTCCGGCGACTAATATATTGATCGCTGCATTCTCATCTCTATCATGTTTTGCGCCGCAGTTGAGACACTCCCATTCTCGCACCTGAAGGTCTAATTTTCCACCTTTAAACCCACAGCTAGAGCAAGTTTGAGATGTGGGTTCCCAACGACTAATTACTTGAAAATCACGACCATATTTTTCTGCTTTTCCTTCTAGGAATGTTCTGAATGTTCTCCAACCTAAATCAGATATAGCTCTGGATAATTTACGGTTTTTTACCATACCAGAAACGTTCAAATCCTCTAAAACAATTGTTTGGTTTTCACTAATTATTTTAGTAGATAATTTATGCAGAAAATCTGTTCTTGTATCTTTCAGTTTGGCATGAAATTTAGCCACTCTCAACCTAGCTTTTTCATATCTTTTAGATCCTTTAGTTTTTTTAGATAATGATTTGCTTAACTTTCGATATTTATTAATTCGTTTCTTTAGTGGTTTTGGAGCATCAATTTTTTGACCATTACTTAATGTAGCAAAAGTTTTGATTCCTAAATCTATACCTACTGAATTATCAGTTTTTGGTAAGGTTTCTGGTTGTATTTCTACTACAAAACTAAGAAAGTATCTATTAGCTGAATCTTTAATTACTGTTACTGAGCTAGGCTCACTGGGTAGTTTTCTTGACCAGGCTACTTTAAGCTTTCCAATCTTAGCTAAATAAACTTTATCTTGGTGTACTTTAAACCCTCTCAAGGTAAACCTGGCAGTCTGTTTTGATTTCCTGGTTTTAAATTTGGGAGGTTTTATGGCTTGGCCTTTTCTCTGGCCTTTTGTCGAACTAAAAAAGTTTTGATAAGCTTGGTTTAAATCATTCAATGATTGCTGTAATGGTACAACTGAAACCTCTGATAACCATTCTTTGTCTTCAGTCTTTTTTGCTTGAGTAATAAAGAGTTTTTGTAGCTCAGAATTAGTGGGTTTCTTTTCTCCTAATCTGTACTTTTCCTGACAGCAAGCTAGACTATCATTCCACACAACACGAACACAACCAAACAGCTTTGCTAATCTGGCTTTTTGTCCCGGTGCTGGATAAATACGATACTTAAATCTAGCTTTCATAATTTTTGTTTAAACTAATAATATGATAGCATACTTACTACTTTTTCACCAATAAACCAATAAAAAGTCGCCCTAGAAGGGCGAGGCTTCAGACCCATTTTCTTGGTAAAAATTCCCGCGCTTTCTTAATAAGGGAGCGTAGGGATTTTTGTTAATTATAAATTAGCTAAATCTATAAGCGACCAAAATTTTTACGAGTTTCGAGAAGAGCCAAGTTGGCAGATGCGGTCGGCTTTTGCAAGTAAATTTATCAGTATTTCGCCTACCTTATATTCAGGCCAAAACAGGTATTTCATCAATTTTAACTTATAGTTAAAATTGATGAAATACTATTGATAAATATAGATTACAGAGCAATCAAAAAATCCACTTTGTCTCTGTTTCATTATAGAGAAAGATCAAATAATTTTTCTCTTTATCTTGCCAACCATTGACTTTTCTGCTAAATTCAAGATTACTTTATCTAAGTATTCTATAATTTTTATATAGAACCTAAAACCCTAACGTTATAGTTATGACTGTCTCATTAGTTAGTACTACACAAGCAGCTTTTCTGCTAAATATTTCAACAGGTAGATTGCGGTTTTTGCTGAATAAAGGTCGCGTTATCGGCGCTCGAAAAGTCAAAAGATTTTGGCAAATTCCTCTCAACCATCGCGGAATGCCAGAGATTACACCAGGTTGTCGTGGTCCTGAAGGTAGTTGGAATAAACTTCAACGCAAAGCTAAGACTATTGTTCATGTTCTGCGAAAGACTATTGACTATAACCGAGACAATGGAACTTCTCATCCAGCCGTTGCAGTGAAAGTGGGAGATAAAAAGAATTATTGCCATGCCCTTAAAATTAACGGACCTTGCCAAATTGTTTATCAGCCTCATAACCCGAACAAAAGTCAAGCTGGGGGAGCTCGTCTGTGGATTGAAGTAGATCCAGAACATATAGTAGAACGAAAATATTTTGTTAATGGAGATTATGGTCCGCCACCGGAAGTAGTTCAGCAGCGTGCAAAAACTAAGGGGGCAAAAAGTAAGAAGAAAAAATCTAAAAAGAAAGGAAAGAATAAAACCAGTTAACTGGATAGTTAACTTGGAAACAGAGAATTTCAATAGCAGTGTCTTGGTACTGTTCTATTTTTTGCTGTCTAGAAATCGCTAATTATACAGACTATTAACTCAGAAAATTGAACATCTATTTAGCGATCGCTCTCCAACTCTCTTTACTTCCAGCAAGTATTTAGGGTCATTTTTTGTCTCTAGGCTTGACTTCACAAGGCTTTCAAATTCTCAATCATTTCAGGTCAACGAAGAAGGACGTATAGATTCAGAAATTATATTAGTATCTAGCAAATAGTTTAAACTCATAAATCAACCTCTCTCCCTGGTGACTTATCTCGTAAGTTCTCAAAAGTATTATCATCAAAAGTAATTCCTTTTTGTTCTATTTTTGCCCTAAATTTTTGATAGGCTGAACAAAAATCATTAACCTCTTTAATTTCTATTAAAATTTCTTGGTTATCGGGTAAATTTACTTCCTCTAATAACTCGATAGTTTTTCCTTTTTTAATTCCCTTTACTAACATACAGCACTTTCCGATGTAATGAGGTACACCTTATTTTAAGTCAGAAGTAATATCATGTTCGGTTGAATACTTACACTTTGGAGGAGATAAGGCAGAAGGAAAGAAAAGGTTAGAAGGGAAAAGGTTTTTTATCACTGATTATCCGTTAGCGTAGCTCCCCCGGAGGGGAACATGATATAAAAAACTAAGAAGATTGGACTGTACCTCATAGCAAAGGAAACCCCTGTAAAATTAACTTTTTAAATATCTGTAAATTTATATAATCACTCATTTAAACTTAACTATATTGTAAGTAAAAAAACGGAGAGATTTAATCAGTATTTTGTTATCTAATAACGAAATTAATTCTTGTGATTAAAATTACCAAAGATTAATTTTTATGTCACATTTTGATTTGATCTTATAGTTTATGATGCCTTGTAGTTGTTACCTAATCAAGCAGTTATGTCTACTCAACATGGTCAGAGTTCAGCCCTTAATGAAGAAGCTCAAAATGTTGATATTATAAATAATACAAAGAGTCTAACTCAACAGGAAGAATCTCCAAATGGTGATAGTTCAAATAACCAACAGAAGTTAGAAGAAATAAATCTATCAAGAGACTTTTTTCTCACACTGAAAAAACATCTTACATGGGATTTTATAGCTAGAATAAAAAGCACAAACTCCCTTACTGTATGCCTAGTAATATTACAGTTAGTTAGTGGCTATACGACTGTAAGAGTAGCTACGATCGTTTTCTCAAAGTCCAGTAAAATACTCTCTGGTTTTCTTGGTGGAACTTTTCAATTTTTACTCATATTACTTTTAATTTTCAAAGCAGGAAATGGAGGTCCTAAAAGAAGGTGGTTTTCAATTCTAGTTTTGACTATAGTGAGTATCTACTGCAATTTATTTTTTATTTATGATGAAACTTTAGGTGGCGAACTAACAAAAAACTCTCCTAAAAAAATACAAGCTCATAATAGTTTAGTGAGAAAAGTTAAAAGTAATTTTACAGATAAACTTCCAAGGTTAGAAGCGCAAAAATCTGAATTGGAAAGGCGAATACAGGATGAAATAAATGGCATTAGAGGAAATCCTCCTGGTTGTGGAGCAGAATGTCAAAAATTGACGTTTGAAAAGGAAAAAGTACAAGATGAAATTAATGAAATTAAAAACATTGCACAGGATAATAGAATTAACAATCTACTCGCTCTCTCTGCACAAGAAATTCAAGAACAAAAATTAAAACCAAAAGAAATCTACGATATAAACTTAGAAGCATGGAGTGCTATTCCTGAAACTTATAAAGTATCACAGCCACAATTTTCTGATTATGAAAATTCTGAAGCTTTTTTAATTCCTTTTGTTAAGGTTTACCAAGAAAGAGAAGCGATCGCTGTTGCTTCTTTAATAATTGCTGTAATCATAGATGGTTTAGGCTTAGTTTTAGGAAGTATTCCTCCCAGTAAAAATTCATTAGTTTTGTATAGAATATTAGCAGAAAGTATCACCTCTCCAATCATAGGAATTAAGAGATTTTCTGCTACTCTCCAAAAATCAATCACAGATAATGTAGAACATTTTGATACTAATCTAACTTCACTGTCTAGTAGTACAGGAATAATTAAGTTAGTTGGTATAGATGGTGCTAAATTTTTGATGAATTTTTACAATGCAATTAATAAATACGACGAACTGAAGATAGATAAATCTCTACTTTAGATAGATAAATCTCTACTTTGCTCCAAAGAAACTTATGAAAAGATGAAAATTGAAAATAGCAGTAATGAATCATCTATAGATTCTTTTGAATATTTAAAGACGGCTTATGAATTATTGATAGATAATATGCGTTATCCTCCTTTTGAATGGATTGAAGAGTATCCAAAAGAAAACCAATTTTCAGAGCAAATTCTAAATTTAATACCTAATAATGGCTTTGTTGCATGAAAGTAGCGATCGCCAAAAACTCCCTTAGTTGGAAGTTAACTAGATTTCTACTTTGTAGCTCTGGGGTTTACCATTTTGAATCATCACGTTGAGTATGGAACATTGTATGAAT
>NZ_JAAHGU010000250.1:0-4925 GCF_010692685.1 Okeania sp. SIO2F5
GCATCCTTAAAACTTTAACCTTTAGCGATCGCCTAATTTATGAAAAATACAGCTCATACAGTTACTTTTATGTTACATTATCAATATTTATGTAATATGTAAAGATGCCAGCGCTCATTGCTATAAATCTATCTCACTTAAATCGCACTGTTTCCATAAAAATGATACGCACCAATTATCTTGTAGTAGATGATTAATATCTTCAGAATTAGCTGCTATAACTGGTGCGGACAAACTAAAATAAATTAAAGAAATGACTAAGGTAATAGCGGCTAAAAATTTCATCATATCTCGTTATTTTGATTGAACTTAAATTACATTTTTTTGAACCTCTGAAAGTAGAAAATACCAGAACAGGAAAAAATTATCAATTTGTTCGATCAACTATACTTGGTATGTATAGGAGACAATAGGGAACAGTGGTGCAACCCAGCGTCGGCGGCAAACGCACCTGGTAGCGCACTAGGCGTGATGGAATATTGGAAAAGCATTTTCCTGGGTAAGGTTCATCATCAGTCTATGTCCTAATCAACTTGTTCCTTGCTATAGTGCCATTACTGTATTTGACTTATGAAACAGCTCAAACAACAGAATATAAATAATCAAACTTCTTCCTTCTACTATAAAAAAGAAACTTTATTCAAAATCAATACAATATAAAATTCGCTAGTACAACTTTAAAACATAATCATAATATGTAAAAATTTTCTAGCGAACTTAATAATACTTTTAATCTTACCATTCTTTAACCAAGACGAAGAGCATAATCAGTCTCAGGTACTGCAAAAATGTTATTTTCAACATCTTCTATGGAAGTATCTGAAACTACTCCTAATATAAATCCACTGTCGGACAGTCTAATTACTGTGTCATCATCGAATAATTCATAAGTTAATCCTTCAGAAGGAATGAAATTAGCAATCACGACAATTCGATCGCCATCTGCGACATTAAAATCAGTAATCAAGTCAGCTTGGTCTATTTCATCTATACCATCAACAATATAAGCATCAGTTCGCAGAATAAAACTATCTGCACCTAAACCACCAGTCAGGATATCAGCACCATGATCCCCAATGATAATATCATCTCCTTTGCCACCTATTAATGTATCAACACCTTTTCCACCTCTGACTAAGTCATGACCGTCACGACCGCTAACTATATCATCACCTTCGTTTCCACTAAGGATATCTGTACCATTGCCACCAGATATTTCATCGTTACCTTCCAAACCCATAATTGCGAAAGATGAATCAGTATCAGCATCGCTTATTTCGAGAACATCAATAACATCATCACTCTCTGTTCCAATGGCGGTTGTGAAGGAAGAATCAACAACATCTATATCCAGCACGCTCTCACCGTCATCATTTTCAGCTACCTCAGTTGCTTCTTCTGAATCTTCATCTTCTTCAACAGCGCTAGCTATTTCATCACCCTCATCATCATCATCACTGTCTGAATTTTCTTCTGCTTCTTCCCCTTCTCCTTCTTCTTCTCCTTCTCCTTCAACTTCTTCATCAACAGTTTGCGTAATTTGACTGGCAAGGATAGGGTCATCTAGTACGGATGTCTCAACAATATCATCATCTGGAGCAGAATTAGCATCACTATCGTCATTTTCAGTATCTTCATCCATATCCATAGCAAGAACATAAGATACCTTCACTTCATTGTCCGCATTAACCCAATCATTGAGTAAATCTGAGTCAGTAGCTATCTCTGAAGTTCTACTAGATATATCTCCGTCAACTACCCTAGCGACAAGAATGCGATCGCCCTCTCGAATCTCTTGCACAAAATCAAAACCTTCAGTCACTTCACCAAATACTGCATAACCACCGTCCAGTTGATTGGCAACATCATCTAAGGTGAAGTAAAATTGCGAAGAAGCTGTATCTAGTGCTTGACTTCGTGCCATAGCAATTACCCCTGCTTCATGGGATAACTCTACTGGATCGGCAACTACTTCGTTATAAACAATTTCTCCTGTGTCTGCAACTTGAATTTCCAAAGGTATTTCCCGTGGTGCTTCTGTTGCAGGGTCAATATATTTCCCTGAACCTAAACCTTCAATTGAAAAATTCTCATCTCTTCCCTGGGGGTCGCCACCTTGAACTACAAAACCTTCTACAAACCGATGGAATGCCAGAGCATCATAGAAATTTTGCTCTACCAGATCGACAAAGTTAGCTGCTGTGACTGGAGCAGCGGCGGAATTGAGTGTAACAGTAATTTTTTCTTTCTCACCACGTTCTTCTTCATTCTCATTTTCCTCTTCTTCATTTTCATTTTCTTCTTCTTCTTCTTCCTGGGATACCTTTTGTACCACCATTTCCACTCTAATTTCTTGACCTTCTAAATCAGCTAATTCTAGCTCTTCTAAATATTCTGCGGTACTTTTTTCTTCGTCCATTTCTTAATTAGCTCCTTATTTTTCCAAAATTTGCTACTTTATTATATTCTATCCTTAAATTTTGTTGGCGACAAAACTGCTTAAATACAGGAATAAGGTCAATTGAAAATGAGGATAAACTTCTTTTAATCATTGTTGAGCACTACCTAATTTTTTTCATTCTTGTACAGTAAAGTATAAGAAATAAAAACAGCTCTAGTTAAAACTAAAATACTTGATATTATATTCCTCTTTTTCTACTAATAAACTTTTCCATAAATTCAATTATCCAATTCTCAAAGCTGCATCTCCAAAAGGCAGTGCATCAGGAACAGAAATAGTAGTAAAATCGAAAAAGAAACTGGCACTTCTCACTTCCTCTGCTGTCGAATTATTCACAGTACCAAGAATCCTATTATCTTCCTCTGTTTCACCTTCTAATTGAATAACTGTATTATTTCCTTCTTGAGTAAAAGATAGGGAAGATATTTGTACCGAAACACCTATTCTATCCCCTTCTAAAAAATTAAAATCTGCGACTGTATCTGCATTATCTTCTTCATTTTCTATTAATGTCAAAATAAAAGTATCTGCACCTGCTTCACCAGCCAAATTATCCGTACCAGCATCACCAATTAAAATATCATTTCCTTCCCCAGCAGTTAATACATCACTATCTTTACCACCACGTAAAAAATCATCTCCTCTACCACCAAATAAAGTATCACTATCTAAGTTGCCATTCAGAATATCATTATCAGGACCACCAGATAATAAATCAAACCCTTTTCCACCCCGAAGATAATCAGAACTATCTCTACCATCTAAACTATCATCTCCTTGATTACCATTAATTACGTCATTAAGTATTGAACCTGTAATTTCATCATTTCCTTCTAATCCTAATACACCAAATACTTCTTGAGATAATTCTGTAGAAATTGGAAAAATATCATCTCCTTCTGTTAAAACTTGAAAGAAATCAATAGGTAATGGAATATTGGCACGATTAACAATATTAATAAAATTATTGAGTAGAGTAGTATCAGTAATAATTTGTGAAACTCGACTAGGGATTATTCCTTGAGTAACTCTCGCAGCAGTAATACTATCGCCTAATTCTATTTCTTCTATAACATCTAACCCATCTATTACATTACCAAATACGGCAAAACTACCATCTAATACTGATAAATCATTCAAGGGAATATAAAATTGAGAAGATGCAGAATTTAACACCTCTATACGAGCCATTCCAATTGCACCTACTACATTTGGCAGTTGTAATGGAGGAGAAACTATTTGATTGTAAATAATTTCTTGCCCAAGTCCTAACGGCCGAATTTCTAAAGGAATAAATCGAGTTTCATTTGTTAGTGGATCGACAAAATTACCACTTCCTAAAAGTTCCAAAGGAATATCTGGATTTCTACTGAAAGGGTCTCCTGCTTGAACTAATGAAAATTGTGGTTGATTTTCGATGCGATGAAATCTGACACCATCATAAAAATTTCGTTCTACTAAATCAACAAAATTACCTCCAGTTATTGGTGCATTTATACCATCAATTTCTATAGTAACTATTTGATTATCAATCACCATTAATACTGTTGCTGGACTTGATATTTGTGGTAAATCTTCTTCCATTTTTCCTAATTTTATGGGTAAAATTTTTGTACAAGTTGCTTATTATATAATAAATTTTCTGGCTTTTCTGATAAACGCTATTTTTCCTCAAAATCCAAAATAAAATATTAGATTTTAACAATTTCCCCAGAGAAAATTTTTTCCTAAATTTATCTTTTCTTTTATGGGTTTAATACCCCACTGTCACTTGCGGTGCTGAAAATTGCTTGGGGTTTGTAGACACGGAGTGGCGTGTTGAAGACTATCCATCAGCAATTTTCCCTTCTGCCTTCTGCCTTCTGCCTTCTGCCTTCTGCCTTCTGCCTTCTGCCTTCTGCCTTCTGCCTTCTTCAAGTAAACTTATATGAAGTAGAGTTTTCATCGTAAATTATGACCACCCGTCGGAATCTAATTAGCATATTTTTAGCTAGCTGTTTAGCTTTGATAACTTGGTTTAACTTTATTCCTAATACTTGGGCACTTGGAGGAAAATTACCGGAGTTATACCAACCAGCACCAGAATTTACTTTACCCACGAATACTGGAGATGGAGAAATTTCTTTATCTGATTATCGGGGTAAGTGGGTAGTGCTTTATTTTTATCCTAAAGATTTTACTTCTGGTTGTACTATTGAGGCACGGAGGTTTCAACAAGATTTACCAAAATATATTTCTAGAAATACTCAAATTTTAGGTGTTAGTGCAGATGATATAGACTCTCATGCAGAATTTTGTGATTCTGAGGGATTGAAATTTCCATTGTTAGCTGATACGGATGGAAGTGTTAGTGTGCGACTCGTTGGTTAGTCAAACTGCTGAAAAGCAGATATATCTAGCCTTCCATGGCTAATCTTAAAGGAGGTTAAATATTTGGCCATCGGAAAACTCTTATTTCCTTAGT
>NZ_JAAHGU010000251.1:0-4824 GCF_010692685.1 Okeania sp. SIO2F5
ATCCTTAAAACTTTAACCTTTAGCGATCGCCTAATTTATGAAAAATACAGCTCATACAGTTACTTTTATGTTACATTATCAATATTTATGTAATATGTAAAGATGCCAGCGCTCATTGCTATATCTCCAAAAATCAATTCTCATAAAGAAATTATCAATTATTTCTCTCTACTGCCTACTGCCTCTTTTCTGGAGATGTCTATTAGACATCTCCAAAAATCAAAAATCAAATTAATTATTATCCATAAATTATCAATTCTTCCTCCCTGTTCCCTGTTCCCTGTTCCCTGTTGCCTGTTCCCTGTTCCCTCTTT
This sequence comes from Okeania sp. SIO2F5, assembly GCF_010692685.1. Classification (NCBI taxonomy): domain Bacteria; kingdom Bacillati; phylum Cyanobacteriota; class Cyanophyceae; order Oscillatoriales; family Microcoleaceae; genus Okeania; species Okeania sp. SIO2F5. Next base: position 315 of record NZ_JAAHGU010000251.1, read on the forward strand.
TGGAGGAGATGTCTATTGTATTTTATCAAGATTTCTGCTATTGAATTACCAATATAAGCACCTCTTCCAAAAAATATAAAATTAAAGCATAGTTCTCAGGGGACGAGGGTTTGAAGGATGAAAGTAGTCTTTTAGACTTTAGCTAAATTAGAAAAAAAGTAGTATAAAAATGAGAATAAGGAAAAAATACTATGAGTAAGCAACATTGGTTAGATATAAGTGAATATGTCTGCCTAGCAGGTTCAGTTTTAGGAACCATTGCTTCAGTTACTTCTGGACAGGCAATATACACAGCAGCACCTTTGACTTTGGCCTTGTCTGCAAGTGTAGCTAATAGAAAGCGGCTAGATAAATTGCAACAACAAGAACAAACAGTGGCGCTTACAGATATTCAGAAAACCTTCTTAGAAGATTTGGATAGAATTGATAGTCAGACATCTAAGTTGCAAGAAAAACTGAATCTTCAAACTGAGGACCAAGAAAAGAAATTAGAAGTAATAACAGAACAGCTGAATCAAAAATTAGTCGCTGGAAGGGAAACCTTAGAGCAGCAAACTCAGCAACAAAGGCATAAATTACAAGAAGCTATAGAGTCAATACCAACTGAACTACAACAACTCATTCAACGTTTAGAACCATTAGAACGTCAGCAGAAAGAAATAATCAGTCAACGCTTACCTTGGGCAGTTTCAGCCATTGAGGAGTTACAAGATAGAGCTGCTGCCATAGCACCCTTAGAAAGTAAATTTGGTCATATTAGTAGAAATCTGCAAATTTTGAATAATCGTGTTGAGAGTCTGCCTCAACCAGAGTTTTTTGGTAAAATTGAAACAGCTATTACTTCAGTACAAAAGCGACTTGATTTGAATCCTGTCAATTTTCAAGGTGCAGTGCTAACAGATGCAGATTTCAGTGGTATTTATCTCAAAAATGCAAAACTAATAGATGCTAACCTCAGTGGTATTAACTTGGGTGGTGCTTGTTTAAATAATGCCAATCTTACAGATGTTAACCTCAGCAACGCTAATTTAATAGGTGCAGATTTGGCAGTTGCTAATCTAGCCTATGCAAATTTGAATCATGCTGAACTTGGTCAAGTTGATTTGTCTGGTGCTAACCTCAGTGGAGTAGATTTATCCTCAGCTAACCTCAGTGGTGTTAATCTTTCGTCTGCGAATCTCACAGATGCAGATTTATCCTCAGCTAACCTCGTTGGTGCAAACCTAACTCACGCTAACCTCAGTGGAGTTATTCTCAGTGATGCAGATTTAAGTAATGCTAACCTAACTAATGCTAACTTGTCTCATGCAGGTTTAAATAATACTAATCTCAGTCATGCAAATCTTTGTGCTGCACAATTGTGGTGTGCTGATATAAGTGATGCTGACTTAACTGGTACATTCATAGATCAAAACACTAAATTAGACAAAGAAACTCAAGAGAAATTGCAAAGAGCAAGTCATAAAACAAAGAATCAAAATCTTCGTAGTTATGGCACGAAAGTAACTAATATTAATCATAATGGCGTTCATCTGATGGGTCCTAATTTTTTGGAAGGAAAATCAAATGATAGCATTGTTCAACCTTCAATTATTGATACAAAGTGAGTCCTCCGATATCATCTCTCTTTGAATAACCACAATCAGAAATTTAGGGAGTAGGGAACAGGGATAATTCGTGATCAAAAACCTTCTCCCTTTAAATCTTTAAGCGTTGAAATTTTACTATTCCCTATTCCCTTTTAAGAGCTTCCTACTGACCAATGTTAAATTAATTTTGCACAGGTACTTATAATCTTTAGACATCTCCAATAATAAAACATAAAATCAATTATCCCACTCTTACTCATCAATTATTTCTCCCTACTCCCTGCTCCCTACTCCCTACTCCCTCTTTTGGAGGAGATGTCTTTTATATCATGTCCGGTTGAACAGTGATAAATAAATAACTACGGAGCAGTCAGGAGTCAGGAGTCAGGAGTCAGGAGGGAAGAAAGAAGAAGAACAGGAGAAGAAGGAGAGAGTTTTCTTATCACTAATTATCCGGATATGATATTAGATATTAATACTCTGGGGAATTTGAGAAGGCAGCAAATACCTATACTGTGGGCGATTAAAATTGCGCTGCTCAATAGTTGCTTCAACCTGGTTCAGATTTTCCTGAAACTTCTCCAGTAGAGGTTTCACCTTGGAATCAGTAAAATGATTTTTTGAATACTCACCCAGTTTCGTGTAATAGACAGACCCCAGTAAATATGTGAGATTCAGTTGTCCTTGTGCCTGCTCTAGAGGTGGCAGCAGATCCAAATAATCTTGCTCGCTTACTTCACCTTTGAGAATTGAACTAGGCAAATAACCAGCTAATGGAACCGCCGGAGCATAAGACATTATATCTTTCTGGGGAAAATTAACAGCAGCGTGTTGAGCACTAGCAGTAAAAATAATTAACGTCACAGCATTAATCAAATACTCTAGTGTCCTAATACCTCCATCCTCACCAAAATCAGGTACACGAGCGCCATCAAAAGCCATAACTTCACCTGCCCAAGCTTGCAGTCGCCGATCTGCCTGAACCTCTTCATCTCTAGAATAGTAAAGATTCAGATAATCTGAAACCCATTGATGAATAGCATCCCACACCAACAGAGCATCATCCCGATAAGGATAAACAGGAAGTAAATTAGGATCGTCAACGCCGCGTTGCTCTAGTTGCTTCCGTAACATAGCTCCATTAAAACCATAACTCTGTAACCCTAACACCGCCAAAACACTAGCGTTATCAATAGTAGATGACAGTAAACTATCAACTCCACCCTTGGGAGCAATTAAAATTCCCTGAGCACCATCGTTAATTGCTAAAGTACCTTCAAAGTGAGGACGCAACAGCAGACTTAAGCAATGATTTTGGGGTAGTTGGCGATGGGTAGGTGGAATAAATGATCCCACAAATAAATGAGTTCTAGCTAAATGACTCACTGCTTCGTGAAAGTTAGCATCTACTATCTCTACAACGGTTTTGGCAAATAACCAAGCATACTTAGAAGAGTTGGGAGTAAAAATGGGGTTATCTGCTCCTGGGGTTTGACCACATTGAATAGCTACAGGACGTAATTTACGGTTTGGATCTGAACCTTTTGGCACTGCGAATAAAGCTAGAGGAGCATAAATATACTTTTGGTATTTATTAGGATAAGTACCATTAAGAGCACCTTCCAAAATTTTATAGTCTGCTAGATAGAGTCGCCCTTCTTTTCCTGCTACTGCTAATGAATCATCTTTACCCATAACTTCCTGATATTGAGTCTCCGTCACCGGAAAACGTTCGTCAAGACTTGATACCTGCTCAATCATTAGGGGGTTATAACCTGCTACTCGCATATAAGCAAACACTTCATCTTCTTCAAAAGTATAAGCGATGCTTGGTATACCTCCTGTTTCTGGAAATAGCTCTTTATAGGAGAAGAGCTTTTGATAATCTTCAAGACTGGTTGCATGACCTTCTGGACTTCCTTCCTCTAATACTTTTACAGCTTCCTCCAAAATATCTTTAAGTACTGACAGACCATTTTCCCTGAGGATGGAAACAAACAGGTCATCTATTTCACGAAAATCGTCAGGTATTCCTTGACTCAACAATTGTTGAGTTAATAATAATTGTTGATTCAACAATAATTGGAAAAAAAATGGTATGATTTTATTATCCTCTCCAATTTTTATTGATTTTATTTGCTTATAGATTACTTCTAAGATATATTTAATTACATCGTCTCTTACCCCCTTATTTCCTTGGTTTCCTCGGTTTGTAATTACGATATTCACAAATAGAAGACGTATACTCTTTACCAATAATAAAAACCATTCTTTAGAAGGTTTTTCTCGTTCTGGTAATTCATTCACCATTGCCACAGGAGGAATGTGGTTATAGTTATATTGATATTCTTGTTTGGCTACTTCTAAATTATGATTTACTGATGAACTTGTGGTATCCGTCGGACAGTTAGTCATGTTTAATAAATGCCTTTTGGTAGAAATTAGGTATAGTTTATCAAAAAAGAAGTCAGGAGTTAGGAGTAAATAGGGCGGGACTTACGCAAATTGACCTTTGAAGCACCATCTGTAGGGGTGAATGCCATTCGCCCTTGCTATATGTAGAGTACCTGCGTAAGTCCTGTAGGAAATAAAAGTTCTATTTGCTATATTAGTATTTGAGCCTGACTATGGCATAAAAACCACTCTTCATTAAGGCTATTGGTAGGGTTTGTTAGAGGTAGCGTTACGCACAAAACCTTACATTTATTGTCAGTGCTTCAATAATTAATTATTAGAGTTGTTGGGAAATAACTGAGGTTGGGAAAAACTCAAATGAAAACAGATATATTTTGTTAGTATAGCAATGAGCGCTGGCATCTTTACATATTACATAAATATTGATAATGTAACATAAAAGTAACTGTATGAGCTGTATTTTTCATAAATTAGGCGATCGCTAAAGGTTAAAGTTTTAAGGATGC
>NZ_JAAHGU010000252.1:0-4811 GCF_010692685.1 Okeania sp. SIO2F5
GCCCCTTAATATTTACTTGATTTCGGCAGCTCTAAAATTTTGTGTAAGTCCCGTAGCGATCGCTTCGACGTAAAATTATTGATTTACAAGCATTATAGTCTAATTTTACCAGTTAAGTTGTGTAAGTCTCAATAGTTGTTGAGGTAATAGAAGTATTTCCGAAACTAGCAATACCACTACCACGACCATCAGGAGCATTATTGTCAGTAATAGTAGTGTCTTCGACTTCAGCTACACCGAAATTGAAAATCCCCCCACCATCTGAAACCGCAGTATTTTCAATAATTGTGCTATTAGTAATAACGGCAGTGGGAATATTGCCAAAAACATTATCTTTGACATAAACACCACCGCCATCATCTTCCGCACTATTACCACTAATGGTACTATTTGTGATTTCTGCATTACCGAAAACGGCGACCCCTCCACCATCAGCAGTAGCGGAAAGAGCTACATTATCACTGATGGTACTGTCGATAATCTCAGTGTCACCATATACAAATATACCGCCACCATCATTATTCGCCGTGTTACCACTAATGGTACTATTAGTAATCGTAATATTTCCCGGACTCCAGTTGTAAATACCTCCTCCAGTATCGTTGGCAAAGTTATGAGAAATTTCACTGTAGGAAATATTAATTTCTCCACCATTAAAAATACCGCCACCAGAAGCTAATCCTTCTTTTGTTTCGTTATTGCTAATAGTAGTGTTGGAAATGGTAATATTACCTGTTTGAGCATTGAAAATACCACCACCATCCTTATTTGCGGTGTTACCTGTAACAGTACTGTTACTTAGTGTGAGATTTTCTCGGTTAAAAATACCACCACCATCATCACCATTACCAGTAACGTTGCCACCTTCGATAATAACTCCATCAATAGTCACCTGACTTTGGACACTGTTGTTACCATCATCGATCTGAAAGACACGGGAGTTACCCCCAGCATTTATATTAACCTGGTTATTTTCATAACCATCAATATGAAGGTTTTTATCTATTCTCAGTTGCCCACTGGTCAGATTTATAGTTTCACCAGCAATACTGGGGTCAAATACAATAGTATCGCCAGAATCAGCATTAGCGATCGCCTCTCTTAAGGAACCCTGACCACTATCGTTAGTATTTGTCACAACAATATCGGGCACAAAGAAAACATTATCTGAAATATTATCAATATCAGTATTTAACTTGACAATATCCGATAAATTCAGATTCTCTAACCAATCTGAAACAGTACCATTTTCCCCTAACTGCCACTGAGCAAGGTCAACATCATTTTCATACCAGAAGCGATCGCCATCTCGTAAACGTTCAAACTGGTCTTCTAAAATTGCTTCATTCAATTCACCAATACTAGAATTAGGCAAAGTATTCTCTGACAACATCCCCACCCACTGGTCAATATTATCAACATCACCATAAAGTTCCTCTAATGCTGCCACCACTTCTGGGTCAGAAGAAATATCGCTAAAATCATTCACCCTTGACAAACCCAGTGCTTGCCGCACCTCATTATAATTTGCCAAACCATGGTCGCGACCGCGCTGGATATTCAACGCTGCCAAATCTGTACCATTTGCCACAGGTCCACCACCGGGTGCCCCAGTAAACAACAAATTCCGCAAATCATCCACTATTTTCGCGTCTGTCTGCTGCTGTACCTGGGTAGCTAAACCCCGCAAAACAGGTTCTATTCCTCCATCTTCGGTAATGCGTTCTGGTTGGAAAAAGCCTTGAAATAAATCTAGTTCACCAACGGGAGCAGTAGTGCCATCTTCGTTGAGACGTGGCACAGTACCGCTAACTAGAGTGTGACCCAAACGGAAACCAGCAGTAGAAAATTCTGTATTGATACCAGGATTAACAGTTGTATCGTAGCCATTATAAGGATCTAGAGTTACGCCTAGAGAAGGTAAAAACTCTTTATATGTAATCGCTTGAATTTCTGCTCCCACTATTTTACGCGCTCGTTGATAAATCTCTTCATCGCGATCGGCAGTATTTGAGGGTAAGTCTGTGTGGGTGGCATCAATAATTTCTGCTAAACGGTTATGTTCCCGCACAAATAAGGTATGCAACGAAGTTAAGACCGCGTGTTCGTTTGCCCGCTCGTCCCCTGCCACAAAAGTGCTTTCACCAATACTTTCTTCCATGGCCATAGCAGGAGCATCTGGGTCATTTCCCCTAGTAGGTAGTAAATCTCCTGTAGAATGGGCAGTAACTTTCAACTTTCCGCCATCGAAACTGCGTAACCAGTTAGCACGGTCTTCATCACTACCATATACTTGACTTGCATCCAACCAAGCAGTGAGTTCATTGGCGTGTTCTCGGGGGTTGTTAATATCAGTGCCAGTATTCTGATCAAATAGCGATCGGGTAACGGGAATAAATGACCCAGGGGTGTAAACTGAGTCACCTTGAGGAATGAAGATGTTTGCACTTTCAGCATCGTTACCTGACTGTAAGTGAGTCAAAGTAATATCATGGTCAACAAATTGTCCCCATGCCCAGACATAATCACTTAAATTTCGTGGGTCTGGAATAGATTCTTGTTGGTCGAATAGGGTATTACTAATATTGCGAGGATTAGGGTTATTAGGATTAGCTAATTCTTGTATTCCATCTGCATAAGCAGCTGGTGTAAAACGAAGTAAATTTTCACCTGTTTGACCATATTCGGGATGATTTTGATTATTATTACTGCCGTCAATTTCACGAAAATTCATAGTTGATTTAGAGTAAATGGTAGAAGATATTTGTATATAGATAATTGCGGAATTTACCTAGAAAATCAGGATAAAAATATCGCAATTTTTAGGGTTGATTTATAGAGATTTTTTTGAAGTGGATTGTCAAGGAAGATACTAAAATTAGCAAGAATATTTTTCTCGCTCGTACAGAATAATTGTTGTGATTGATGCAGTGATAAAAAACATATACCAGATTAAAATTGTGCTGCAAAAATCATACATAATCGTCAAGGAAGATACTAAAATTAGCAAGAATATTTTTCTCGCTCGTACAGAATAATTGTTGTGATTGATACAGTGATAAAAAACATATACCAGATTAAAATTGTGCTGCAAAAATCATACATAATAGCTCAGAGATAATTGCTATATTTTTGAAGTAGGTGGTATAGATTCAACTAGTTAGTTAGGGTTTAGTTCGCAATTAGACACTGCAGGTGAGGTCTGGAATATTAAACAAGGGTAGTGAAAAAATGAGAAAAAAGTTAGATATTTCCTACTCCCTGTAAAAGTTGGTGGATAATTATAGCTCTTGCTTCCTAATATTAAATTATATTCATCAATACTAGGGGGAAATAAAGATATCCGGACTAAAAAACTCATTTATATCATGTCCGGTAGCATCGGTATTGTAAGCGTGAAGGTAAGGAAGAGGGAAGAAGGAAGAGGGAAGAAGGCTTAAAAACTTGAAAAAACGTAAATTTCCTGTAGATATTCACCCTTGGTTTTACACAAATGATCAAGTGCGGACATGATATTAATTGTGAAAATGAAATTCTTCTTGCCTGTTGTTGGATTAATACCCATCGCCTAAGTTCATCAAAAGTATCAGTTGTTATTTAAACTCCATTTAATTAAAAATATATTGAGAACCCCGATCCATTTTGATACGCAAATAACCTTCTGTATCCCAATACCATTTGTCTCCATATTCAACTTTATTTATCCAAACCAGAACTCTGGAATTTTCTAGGAATAAAACATTGGATTGAATTCCATCATTCCAACAAATAATTGCAACAACCCCCCTATCTTGACTACTTGGTTTTTGCTGAAGTCTTGTTTTAACAACTCCTCCAGAAAATTTTCCGCTACGACCATAGGAAATAACTTTTTTTCCATTTATAGACTGAAAGTGTTTGTTTGATTTTATCAAGTTTAAAGGCGAAGATTTTTCGATAGGGTTCACAACTGAATATTCTTGTTTATAGTTTTTGCTCTGCGGGTATTGGTAGGGGTTTTTAATCTCCTCAAGTTATCCTATAAATTTTATGATAGGTGTAATAATCTCGATAATAGGAGTAGCTGTTTGAGGAGAAAATAGTGATAATCCCAGAAGTATAAAAAAAGTACCAAGAGATTTATTGTGCATGATTCTTTAATTTCTTTTTTAAGTTATAAATTTTACTTTTTTAGACTTAAATAACTGTCATTGTAACGATCTTATATCATGTTCGTTGAATACTTACACTTTGGAGTAAGGAAGGCAGAAGGCAGCTTTGCTGTAGGTAGAAGGAAAAGAAAACTTCAAGGCCAGAAGTTTTTTTATAACTGATTATCCGTTAGCGTAGCTCCCCCGGAGGGGGAACATGATATTAGACCACAGTAGGGACGTTCCATAGAACTTCCCTACATGGATTGAGGAGCGATCGCTAAATTAGCAGCGCCAAACAGATACTAACATTACATTGACATGATAGTCATAACTCCATGACCTTGCATATTTGATAAAGTAATAGTCTCCTCACATCCTAGCAAACCATTAATAATTACAGCCCGTCGCAAATTATTTTCAGAAGTATCGGAAGGCACTATTTCTAATGGAAACTCTCCAGCTCCTTTGATAATACTAATCGGAGTTTGAGCCGGACATTCATCCTCTATAGCAATGAGCGCTGGCATCTTTACATGTTACATAGATATTTGCAATGTAATATAAAAGTAACTGTATGAGCTGTATTTTTCATAAATTAGGCGATCGCTAAACCTTAAAGTTTTAAGGATGTCTGTAATGGTATTGATAATTTACAGTTTATAGCTTGAAATTGTTTAC
>NZ_JAAHGU010000253.1:0-4791 GCF_010692685.1 Okeania sp. SIO2F5
ATTTTAGTACTCAATCCCCCTTTACTACGGCCAATGTTCTCCTGTTCTGCACTACTGTCTTTCGCCCCGGCACTATGTTGATGAGCACGAACAATAGTGGCATCGATCATGGCATATTCATTATCTACATCCTCAGATAGAGCTTGAAATAGTCTTTCCCAGACCCCTGAACGACTCCAGCGACTAAAACGGGTATGGACAACGCGGAAGTCCCCAAATCTTTCTGGTAAGTCTCTCCAAGGAATTCCGGCTCTATATCTGTATAAAACAGCTTCCACAAAGAGGCGGTTGTATGCATGCTGTTCTTCCTACAGTTCCTTCACGGCCTGGTAGTAAATGTTGAATGCGTTCCCATTGGTCGTCACGCAAACCATAACGTCTAGTCATTTAGAGCAGTCCTTAGCATATTATTCCTGTAGTTATTCTTCATAAGCATACTATACTTTTAATGTCAACCTCTTTAATTGATGACACGCCCTAGGTATTAAACCAAGATTTCTTCTTCCTTCTACAAAAGCGATCGCGAATGCTACTCTACACAAAAACAAAGAAAAATTAATTTATGCTTAACTTAAGCCAATTCTGACAGAAACAACAATATACTTAATAAAAAACTCTCAAAACTTATCTTGCCTATTCTTAAAAAATCACAATAAATAAATTGATAAACCCCACTAATCAAATTCATTCAAAAATTCCTAAGCAAAATATAATCAATATAGCACTACGCAAATAGGTTAGGACATTTATAAATGCTCAAAGTTAGTCAGGGATTACTTCTGACTTTTGACTTTTGACTTTTGACTTGCGCGTAGCGCTATATTATTGTTAGCTAAAAATCATCGGCATGAGTCATTGCCTCAACCCCAACTGTCAAATTCCCCAAAACCCAGACTGGAATATATATTGTCAAAACTGTGGCTCAAAACTACTACTCAAAGACCGCTATCGTCCCCTTAACCTCATTGGACAAGGAGGTTTTGGCAGAACATTCTTAGCTATCGACGAAGACAAACCCTCCAAACCCTATTGCGTAATTAAACAATTTTTTCCAGCATCCCAAGGCACAAACAATATCAGCAAAGCTGCGGAACTCTTTGAAAAAGAAGCTACAAGATTAGACGAATTGGGTAGACATTCCCAAATCCCCGAATTAATGGCCCACTTCATCCAGGATGGGCGACAATACTTAGTGCAAGAATTCATCGCCGGACAAAATCTAGGCCAAGCTCTGGAAATCGAAGGACCTTACAATGAAGAGAAAATTAAAGCTTTACTCAATAATTTACTGCCAGTCCTACAATTTATCCACTCTCACAACGTTATTCACCGTGACATCAAACCAGACAATATTATTCGTCGTCAAAACAGTACCAGTCAGTTAGTATTAGTAGATTTTGGTGCTGCCAAATATGCTCTCGGAACGGCACTCTTGAAAACAGGTACTACTATCGGTACTCCTGAATACACCGCTCCAGAACAAAACCGAGGCAAAGCAGTATTTGCAAGTGACTTATATAGTTTGGGGGTGACTTGTTTACACCTTTTGACCAACGTTTCCCCTTTTGAGTTATTTGATGTGGGTGAGGGTACTTGGGTATGGCGACGTTATTTAAAGAGTAATTCTGTGAGCGAACAGTTGGGTTATGTTTTAGATAAACTGGTGGAAAATGCTATTAACCGTCGCTATCAGTCTGTTTACGAAGTCATCAAAACTTTAAATGCTAATACTCAAGTTAATTTGACTCGTATTCAAGATAAAACTGCTATCCAAACACCGGAGGTTACACCTGAACCCCTACCGACTCAAACTTGGAAATGTCTACATACTCTTACAGGTCATCAAAAATGGGTTTGTTCCGTTGCTTTTAGTCCTGATGATAATTTTGTGGCAAGTGGGAGTGAGGATGAAACTGTTAAGTTGTGGGAAGTAGATAGTGGCAAAGAAATATTGACTATGTTTGGGCATTCTGGTTATGTCAACTCTGTTGCTTTTAGTCAGGATGGCAAAATTTTAGCTAGTGGGAGTGAGGATAAAACTATTAGACTTTGGGAAGTTAACACGGGGAAACTTCTTTGTATTCTTGGTGACTGGAGTCTGGGAGAATATTTTGGTCATTCTAAGGGAGTAACGGCGATCGCTTTCAGTCCGGATGGCAAAATTTTGGCTAGTGCGAGTAAGGATAATGATGTTAAACTTTGGCAACTTGGGGACGATATTTATGAACCTAGCTATGGGAAAGTGATAATGACTTTGACTGGGCATTCACGTCCAGTGCGTGCGGTTGCTTTTAGTCCTGATGGCAAAACTTTGGCGAGTGGAAGTGAAGATAATACCATTAAATTATGGGATCTAAATTTAGGTAATGCTGTTCAGACTCTATGCAATTATTATCAGGGGGTACATTATATTTATGCGGTTGCTTTTAGCTGTGATGGTAAAACTTTAGTCAGTGGTGGTCGTGATCGAAATATTAAAATTTGGCAAATAGACCAAGGTGAAATATTAAAGACTTTGGAAGGACATTCAAGAGATATTTGTGCTATAGCTTTTAGTCCTCAAGGAGATATTATTGCTAGTGGTAGTGAAGATGAAACTATTAAGATTTGGCATTGGGAAACAGGTCAGCAAATAGCTAATTTAGAAGGTCATTTAAAATATGTTAATTCTGTTACTTTTTCTCAGGGCGGAAAGAGTTTAGCTAGTGGTAGTAGCGATAATACAATTAAAATTTGGCGACAGGAGTAACAAATTCAAAATTCAAAATTCATTATTCATTATTTATGTCAATCAAGTTCTTCTAAAACACCTTTTTTAAGTCAAAATTCAAAATTCAAAATTCAAAATTCATTATTATGTCAATTAAGCTCTTCTAAAGCACCTTTTTATAGCACTACGCAAATAGGTTATATGGTGTCCGGATTATCAGTGATAACAAAAACTTTATCCTTTTGAACCTTTCTTTCCCTTCTGCCTCTCTTGGTGCGCATTCCCTCTCTTGGTCAGCATTTCGCAAGCGAGCTGGCGTCGTCGCGGGGTCTGACCGCTTGCGTCTGTCGCCGACGCGGGGTCGCACCGCTTCTGCCCTCTGCCTTCTGCTTTTAAGGCAAAATCTCTGTATTTGATGTTAATGAAAACTGCTATAAATTATCGAGATGTACTGACTAAATTTTATCGTTAGAAGAGTAGAAAAAAAAGATGAATTACTGCCTTAAAGAAAATTGCAAAAATCCTAATTCTCCACCAGAAGCTAGAATTTGTCTACCTTGTGGTTCTATGTTACTTTTAAAAGACCGCTATAGAGCCATTAAAATGATTGGTCAAGGAGGTTTCAGCAAAACTTATTTAGCAGTAGATCAAGACAAACCTTCTAAACCACCATGTATAATTAAACAATTTTATTTTATCTCACAAAATGAAGTAGATATAAAAAGAGCGATCTCTTTGTTTGAAAAAGAAGCAGAAAAACTAGATGCTTTAGGAGAACATCCTCAAATAGCTGAATTATTAGCAAACTTACATGATGATTATTGTCAATATTTAGTCCAAGAATTTATACCTGGAAAAAACTTAGCTCAAGTTTTAGAAACAGAAGGAATATTTTCCGAATATCAAATTCGAGAACTATTAAATAGTCTGCTGCCAGTGCTAGAATTTATTCATTCCCACAACATTATTCATCAAGATATTAAACCTGAAAATATAATTCGTCGTTTACCATCAAATTCTGCTTATCAAGCAGGAATAAAAGGTCAATTTGTATTAGTAGATTTTGATGTAGCAAAACAGTTAACTGGAACTCCAATATTTAAACCAGGTAAAATATTATGTACTCCCGAATATGTAGCTCCAGAACAACTCAAAGGTAGAGCAAATTTTGCCAGTGACCTATACAGTTTAGGCGTAACCTGTATCAATTTACTAACCAATATTTCTCCATTTAAACTATTTGATACTGGGGAAAATAAATGGGTATGGCGAGATTATTTAATCGATAATCCGATTAGCAAAGAATTGAGAAATATTCTCGATAAATTAATTACTGCAGCTACAAACAAACGTTATAAATCTGCTACAGATGTCTTAAAAGATTTGAATTACGGGAAATTACCACCCCCACCTACACAATCTTTACTCCAATTTTCATTCCCAAAAATTTCTCTCAAAGATACAAATTATGTACCAGGATTACATCTTTATTCTTGGGGAAAACCTCAAACTATTTCTGGTCATTTAAGTGCAGTTTCATCCGTTGCTATTAGCCCAGATAATCAAATGATTGCTAGTGGTAGTTTTGACCGGACTATTAAATTATGGAAATTATCTACAGGAGAATTATTAGACTCTTTTATAGCTTCTAATATAGTTTTATCAATTGCTTTTAATCCTCAAAGTAATATCCTAGCTATTGGTAATGTTGGTGGAATTATTAATATTTGGGACTTAGCCACAAGTACAATTAGTTGCAGTTTATCCAGACATTCTAATTCTATTGTTTCAATGCCAGTAGTATTTAGCCCAAATGGAGATTTTATTGCTAGTGGCAGTGACAACCGGACTATTAAAATTTGGCATCAAGAAACTTGTCAACTTTTGTACAGCATCAAAAATTCTCGTGGCATTAATGTAGTTGCTTTTAGCCCCGATGGCAAAATTCTTGCTAGTGGTAGTAGCGATAATGTGATTAAACTATGGGAAGTAGAAACAGGTACTCTTATAGATAAACTAATTGGACATACTAGAGATATTAATACAATTGCTTTTAGTCCTGATGGTAAAGTTTTAGTGAG
>NZ_JAAHGU010000254.1:0-4779 GCF_010692685.1 Okeania sp. SIO2F5
TGAGAAGGGTGGGGATCATTAATACACCGAACCAACCGATGTATAAACGATTGTCTGTGCTGGTGATCCAGCTACAGAACTTTTCCCATACGTTGGCGTTTTCACGCTGTTGTAAGGTAGTTGTCATAATGTATGATTGCTGTTATGTATGTATGAAATTTTCGAGGTACGGCGGTGCAGGTGTTTTTTTGTTTTCTGCTCCGTTATTAATAATATAGCTAGTTTATTTTGTTTTGTAAAGGGGTGTTAAGGATAGTGTTGTTTAACTAAGTTATAAGTTTTGTTTATCATGTTAATCATATATCATATTTATGTTTAAAAGTCAATAAAAAATAACTTATTTGAAGTAGCACTCAGCTATCAGCAAGCCTATTACAGAGGAGCTGCATTATCAGCTTTTCAAGATTTACAATTGGACATTGATATAGTATCCGGATCATTAGTTATCGTAATAATCGGCGGAGTTAAGAGTGCGGAGTTAGGAGTCAGGAGTCAGTAGGAAGAAAGTGGGAATTATTTGGGGATATTCCAGCATTTTATGTCTGCATTGAATGGAAGTAGAAAGTGCAATAACTGTATAACCGGATTTGATATAACACCTCCCATTAACACCCACAACACTATTAATATAGCTGGGAACTTAAACTATTGAATTTTTATGGATAATTAGGTTTTCTTTTTAAACGAGTTTGTAAAATCATTAAGGTGCTATCTATATTTTCATGGATATCTACCTCTTTTACTTCGTAAGCATTCAGCTATTAGCGGTCAGCTATCCTCCTATAGTCGGAACTGCGGACTTCAGCTTTTTAATGAATGAAGCAAGCATTCGTTTAAGTTCTACTAAATTCTCAACCAGAAATTCGTACTCTGAGAGCTTTGATAAAATTGCTTTTTTCTCCTTTAAAGGTAATAAAGCTGATAGCTGACTGCTGAATGCTTACAATTTATCAAATATTTGCAAAGCGCGAAAACCGGGTAAAAGATTGGCAATATTTTGGGAGGGAGCAACTTACCATAAATCTCAAGAATTTCGAGAATATTTGATGTTAATTAATCAAAATTTATCGCATATAAGAATGGTTGATACATGGTACAAAGTTGGCTCCAAATGCTCCGGAGCAAAATCCTGTTGAAGATATTTGGTTACCAGCCAAAAATTTCATCAGAAAATATGATCATCTTTGCAATTCTTTTAAAGTAGTTAAGTGGCTATTTAAGTTTTTTGCAGATGGTCAAATATTCGATTTCCCAAAGCTTTTTCAGTATGGAATTTTGCCAGAACCTATTTAGGATTACTATAGGATTAATGAAATGCCAAGAAAAGTATATTTAGCAAATTATTTGAGTTCATCTGAACTCAAACAAAGGTATAAAAAAACTGTAGAACCAGTAGAGTCTGTGAAGGTGGCATTTATTGTGGAAAGTATCATGAGGTTGGACAGTGAAAAATAGTGAGATCGCTATAGGTATTAATGATGATTATGCCTGAGAAATAATCAAAAAATACAATCAATTAGGTGAAGTTGGAGTCAAAAATGGTAAACGCAACCTTCAAAAAGGAAAAAGAGGAAAAAAAGAACTATTAAAACCAGAACAATTTCAAAAATTAGCTCTAGAATTATTTGAAAAATATGACGATATACTGCTTCTGGGTAATTTCCCAAGCAACTACTCATATTGCTAGTTTTAGCCTCTTTGACAACTTGCCACAAAGGTATTTCCTCTATGAAATAATTATTCCAACCGCACTAATTTTTTCGTCTCTCTAATATAGATTTGACTAATTAAATTTAATACTTCACCCATGTCTAGAATTGTTACATATAGTCCTGCTTATACAATAGTTCCTACCTATGAATGCTTTAATCATTGCACCTATTGTAATTTTCGCTCAGAACCAAGTAAAAGTTCATGGCTTAGTCTATCAGAAGCAGAAGCAAAATTACTGTCCCTAAAAAATCAAGGTGTAATTGAAATTTTAATTCTGAGTGGTGAAGTACATCCAAACAGCCAAAATAGACCAACTTGGTTCCAATTAATCTATGATTTATGCAAACTAGCTCTATCTTTAGGATTTTTACCTCATACTAATGTTGGGCCACTTAGTAGAGCAGAAATGAAGGAGTTAAAACAAGTTAATGTGTCAATGGGACTAATGTTGGAGCAGATGACACCTAAATTACTACAAACAGTTCATAAAAATGCTCCTAGTAAAATACCACATTTACGCTTACAACAATTAGAATTAGCTGGCGAACTAAGAATTCCATTTACTACTGGTTTATTATTAGGAGTTGGAGAGACTGTAACTGACTGGAAAGAAACATTAATAGCGATCGCTAATGTTCATAAAAAATGGGGTCATATTCAAGAAGTTATTTTACAACCCTACAGTCCTGGTGAGCGACAAATATGGAATAGTGAAGCTTTCGACATCAATTTGTTGCCAGATATTGTAGCGATCGCTCGTAAAATTTTGCCCTCAACCATTGCGTTACAAATTCCTCCTAATTTAGTTACAAAACCGGAAATATTATTAGCTTGTGTAGAAACTGGTGCGAGTGACTTAGGAGGAATTGGACTCCACGATGAAGTCAACCCTGATTATCCTCATCCCCATTATCAAGGTTTAGCAAAAGTGTTGCAATCGCGAAGATGGCAACTAATCAAAAGATTACCTGTTTATTCTCAATATGATGCTTGGTTGCCAACAAATTTAGGTAATGTTGTGAGTAAATGGCGTATGAGATTGTTAATAGACCTCTCCGGAAAAGAGGAAGTAGGGAGTAGGTAGGGACGTTGCATGCAACGTCCCTACAGAGTAGGGGGAAAGAATTGATGATTTTTGCGCGATAATTGATCGGTTAAACATCAGGACTTACGCACTGAAATATAGATATAGGGTTTTGCTCAGTTACGCTACCGCTTTTTCCTATGGTCATGCTCCGCAAACATGTCGCGGAGCGTTAACGGAGTTATGCGACAGCAAAACACACCCCACCAATAGTGTTCATGCGTAAGTCCTAAAATGTGAGGATTTTTAGCAGATAAGGGCAGAAAAATTGAGTGACAGAGGAAATTGAAGTTTTTTTCAGACTTTTATAGCGGTTTTCACTCATGTTGACTACAAAACTTCTGCCCTCAGCATAAGTGCCTCTCTTAGTGCGCATTCCCTCACAGGAGTCAGCATTCCGCAAGCGAGCTGTCCTCGTCGCGGGGTCAGACCACTTGCGTCTGCTGCCGACGCGGGGTCGCACCGCTTCTGCCTTTAAGCAAAAATTTCTGTATTCTATGAAACATGAAAACTGCTATAAGTCTTTCTACCTCTTCCCTCTTGCTTCTTCCCTCTTGCTTCTTCTTGACAATACTGATGCTACCGGACTTGATATTAAATCTTATTCTTGAGACTTAAATGTTACTCGAAAAAGATTTACGCAAAAGTAACTTTCGAGGTTGCCCAAATAGTAGGGAACCGAAAGTCCACTCAACTTCTTGTAATTGATAACCAGCTTTATCGTAAAGTCTTCGAGCAGTATAATTATTTTCTAATACATGAAGGTATAACTCACAAAAACCCCATCCTAATACCTTATGCTCACAATAACTTAACAATTTTTGAGCAACTCCTAATTTTCTATAGTTAGCATCAACAGCTAAATTTGATAAATAAGCATACTCAAAATTATCTAAATTATCTAATTGCCAAGAGTTGAATAAGAGGACATCCATCCCACCTCGCGAACGCACATCAATTTCCACAGTTCCTACCAAATCTTGTTTTCTAGTATTAGATACATCCCTGGTAGACTCAGTATTTTCGACAACCATAGCAACAAGACATAAATAATGCTCAGTTTTTGAACGAATGCGATTGCGTAAATCTTCGTAAATACCTAGTCGTAAAAAAGGACGAACATAACCCATAATTCCTTGACAGGAGTAAAAACTATTAGTCAAAACTTCGGTAATACTGTTGATATCTTTTGGTTGAGCAATCCGGATGAAAAAACTAAATTCATTAGACAATTTTTTTTTTGCTTGAGGTTCTAGAAACTTTGATAAACAAAATAGAGGGTTCACAATAAATTTACTAACTATATCTAAATTCTATATAAAAGGCTAGAATATCTGTAGTAGCCATCTTGAGGTTGTGTAAAAATCTGAAAAAAGGCAACTGCTTAATTAGGCAATAGGATTAAAAGTTTAAAGCTAATATATTTTAGAATTTTTGACAAATCTTGTCATTTTTGTAGGCAAAGTGATTTTAGATTAAAAAATGATATTGAGCAGCCTACTACAGCTTTTAGTATATATACTAATCAGGGCACTAGTTGATAGGTTGAAAGGCCACTAACAATTTAGTATGTATAACAAGAAGCAAAAGTCCAAATAATTAAAATTTTCTTAAATTCAGAAAACTTTCTATTGTAGGTAAAAATTGTTTTGATCCTGAATCAAAATCACTAATTATAACATTTTAAGCAACTGTATATTATTGAATATCAACTATAGCAGTGCGTGCTGGTATATTTACAAATTACAGGAACTACCCAATAGCTACAAGTCTGATATTATCAGCTTTTTATTTCCCTTATTACCTGTTGCCTGTTGCCTGTTGCCTGCGCATTTGCGCCAGCATTCCGTAGGAAAGCGCTATAGAACCCCTAACCGTATCTTCATATAAATATCAAGTTTTTTTGACTAGGAGACAGCTATACTGGAGACAGGAGACAGAAGGTAAGAGAGAAAAGGTTAAGAGGGAAGATTTGGGGAGAG
>NZ_JAAHGU010000255.1:0-4696 GCF_010692685.1 Okeania sp. SIO2F5
ACGCATCCTTAAAACTTTAACCTTTAGCGATCGCCTAATTTATGAAAAATACAGCTCATACAGTTACTTTTATGTTACATTATCAATATTTATGTAATATGTAAAGATGCCAGCGCTCATTGCTATAAAATCCCAAGCACATTTATGCAACGCCTACATTAAATCTATGGATTGCTTCAAACTTCTGCCACTTTTAATCAGAATATTTATTAGTAATTTTTAGTATAATTATAAGATATATTTATTAATTGATAATATTATGATTTATTATAACATCAGTAATGTTAAGAAACCGTAACATTAGAACTCCAGAATTGCCTATAAACCCGTATGTATACTCATAATCTTTAAGTAAGCACTCTTGACCAAATCTAAAATATTCTGCAAGATATACATTTAAAGGCGATCCCGGCGATCCCAAAAAAATGCTGTTCTGATCGTTTCTATATATCTCGAAACTCTTAAGAGCCTTCAAGTATTTGTTGGATCGGGAAAAAGAGTCCTTCAAAAAAACAAGAAAATTAGATGTAATTTCCTGTTAAGTTTTGGGAAATGAAATACTAAACACTGTCAAAAAAAAGGAGAACATACAGAATGGTTCAAGAACGTCCACCCTTAGAAGAGATGACTTTGAGACAACTACGCAAAGTCGCTAGTGAGCTAGGTATATCTCGTTACAGCAGAATGCGTAAAGCACAACTACTGGCATCAGTGATGGAAGCTCAAGGTATTAGCCATACCTCATCCGCTCCACCTTCAGCATTAGAAACACAAGAAGAGGTGGAAGCAAAAAAATTTGAGTTAGGGCAAGAAAACAAAAATGATGATTTTCTTTCATCCATTGATGAAGGTTTAACAGATTTACCCAATGGGTATACTAAAAGCCGAATAGTTTTAATGCCACGAGATCCAGAGTGGGCCTACGCCTATTGGGATATTCCTAATGGACAGAAAGAAAAGTTACGTCGTCAGGGGGGACAGCAGTTAGCGCTGCGTATCTATGATGTAACTGACATCAAATTAAGCTACCAAAGTCCCCACAGCATTCAGGAATATCCTTGTGATGAATTAGCTCGTGAATGGTACATACCAATTCCAGTAAGCGATCGCGACTATGTTGTGGAAATAGGGTATCGATGTGCTGATGGTCGGTGGTTAGTTTTAGCTAGTTCTGAGCGAGTGCATATTCCACCAGTTTATCCCTCAGATTGGATTGATGACCAATTCATTACAGTAAGTTGGGATGAAGATTTACGTGGGAAAACCTTTATGGAACTGGTTCCTGCTAGTCGCAAAATTACTTTTCACGATCGTCCCGATGATATTTATGAAGAGATGTTCGGCATAGCTGAAGTCGAGAATCAAAGGATTGCTGGTTCTATGTTTGGCTCTATTCAAATGGTTCCTGGTTCAGGCCAAATGATTGAAGAAGGAGTCAGTTCCTATACTATGGCATCAGGTGTAGGGATGTGGTCATCTGGTGGCAATATCTCTGGAGCTACTCAAACCATGTCTGGTGTAGGTTTAACTGCTTCGGGGGTAGGTCAAACCATGTCTGGTGTAGGTTTAACTGCTTCGGGGGTAGGTCAAACTATGTCTGGTGTGGGTTTAACTGCTTCGGGGGTAGGTCAAACTATGTCTGGTGTGGGTTTAACTGCTTCGGGGGTAGGTCAAACTATGTCTGGTGTGGGCATCAATATGTCTGGTGTAGGTTTAACAACTTCAGGAGTAGATTTAACTGCTTCGGGGGTAGGTCAAACCATGTCTGGTGTCGGTTTAACTGCTTCGGGCATGGGCATGAATATGTCTGGTGTAGGTCAAACCATGTCTGGTGTCGGTTTAACTGCTTCGGGCATGGGCATGAATATGTCTGGTGTAGGTCAAACCATGTCTGGTGTAGGTCTAACTGCTTCGGGGGTAGGTCAAACCATGTCTGGTGTAGGTCTAACTGCTTCGGGCATGGGCATGAATATGTCTGGTGTAGGTTTAACTGCTTCGGGGGTAGGTCAAACCATGTCTGGTGTCGGTTTAACTGCTTCTGGCATGGGGATGAATATGTCTGGTGTAGGTTTAACCGCTTCTGGCATGGCCATAAATATGTCTGGTGTAGGTCAAACCATGTCAGGGGTAGGTTTAACTGCTTCCGGGTTAGGTCAAACTATGTCTGGTGTCGGTTTAACTGCTTCGGGGGTAGGTCAAACTATGTCCGGTGTCGGTTTAACTGCTTCCGGTATGGGCATGAATATGTCAGGGTTAGGTCAAACTATGTCTGGTGTCGGTTTAACTGCTTCGGGGGTAGATCAAACTATGTCCGGTGTCGGTTTAACTGCTTCCGGTATGGGCATGAATATGTCAGGGTTAGGTCAAACTATGTCTGGTGTAGGTTTAACTGCTTCGGGGGTAGGTCAAACTATGTCCGGTGTCGGTTTAACTGCTTCCGGTATGGGCATGAATATGTCAGGGTTAGGTCAAACTATGTCTGGTGTAGGTTTAACTGCTTCGGGGGTAGGTCAAACTATGTCCGGTGTCGGTTTAACTGCTTCCGGTATGGGCATGAATATGTCAGGTCTAGGTTTAACAACTTCAGGGGTAGGCTTAACTGCTTCTGGTATGGGCATGAATATGTCAGGGTTAGGTCAAACTATGTCTGGTGTAGGTTTAACTGCTTCCGGTATGGGCATGAATATGTCAGGGTTAGGTTTAACAACTTCAGGGGTAGGCTTAACTGCTTCCGGTATGGGCATGAATATGTCGGGGTTAGGTAAAACTATGTCTGGTGTAGGTTTAACTGCTTCGGGCATGGGTTTAACTGCTTCAGGGGTAGGTTTAACTGCTTCGGGCATGGGTATGAGTATGTCAGGTCTAGGTTTAACTGCTTCAGGGGTAGGTTTAACTGCTTCTGGTATGGGCATGAATATGTCAGGGGTAGGTTTAACTGCTTCTGGTATGGGCATGAATATGTCAGGGGTAGGTTTAACTGCTTCGGGCATGGGTATGAGTATGTCAGGGGTAGGTTTAACTGCTTCTGGTATGGGCATGAATATGTCAGGGGTAGGTTTAACTGCTTCTGGTATGGGCATGAATATGTCAGGGGTAGGTTTAACTGCTTCTGGTATGGGCATGAATATGTCAGGGGTAGGTTTAACTGCTTCTGGTATGGGCATGAATATGTCTGGTGTTGCTGCTTCTATGCCACCAGTTCGTCCCCGCAAGTTCTGGTTAGTTGCTGATGCCGAACTTATTATTCACGGTGCAACGGAACCAGATGCTACTGTCACTATTGGTGGACGACCTATTAAACTCAATTCTGATGGTACTTTCCGTTTCCAGATGGCCTTCCCTGATGGTTTAATTGATTATCCTATCATGGCAGTGGCAGTGGATGGCGAACAAAACCGTTCTATACACATGAAGTTCGCTCGTGAAACCCCCGAACGTCGCACTAATACAAAGCAAGAAGCTGTTTTGGAATGGGTAAGATGAAAAATCAGCAGTTTAACTATTGATAGCTAAGGTATAAGTAGCGATCGCTCATTTATACCTTGCTAAAAAAGTGTTTGTAAAGTTTTGTAAGGTAAAGCGATCGCCCTTATAACTGGTTAGTGCAGAGCGCAAAGTGTGGGATAGGTATCAGCTCATTCCACTTCCAAGGAGCGATACTGCTGACGGTATCCTCCGCGAATCCTAACCCAGCTCTTTGGGCAGCAGTATTGTGATTGGGACTATGAACCCAAATCCAATTAAAGTAGGCGATACGCCTGATGCCACGCTCCGCAAACGCCAACCTAACTGTGATCTTTATCTGTTCCCAGACCTGACCAAATTTATTCTGGGGTGCGATGTCACCGACCTATCTGCTGTCTGACAATCCCATTAGTTCCCTCTAATTGTTGAGTCTGGCTCAGGGGGTGACAAGCACCTCAAACCTATTGTGGGGCAATAGTTTCAATGATTATACCTCTGTATAAAATCTGGATTTTTCCTCAATAATAATGATCATCATTTTTAGAGAAGGGGTTGGCACGTGAAGCCTACCAATCCCTTCTCCCCCAATTCAAGTTGATTTTTATCTCAATTGTTGATGGTAGTCATCACTCACATTTTATGGTAGAAAAAGTCGATCCACTTACATAAATAGACCAACCAAATGCAATTTTCATTATTGTATGAGTCATATTTTCAACAATCCTGGAGTGATACTCAAGTCCAAACTTTAAAAATTTTAGTTTGGTGATTAACGGTACAGAAAACTGTCAAAATATAAAGGCATTTCTGGTTGTTTTCCTTTACCAATCACATATGAAAGTAGTCGAAAACATATACAAAGATTTTTAACATTATTTTCTTTGAGCCTTCCATTGTTTTGGTTTCCAATGATCATGATGATTATGAGTCGAGAATTTGTTGATGGTAGTCAATTAATTTTAACTATAGATAGAAGACAATGGAAAAATCATCATATCTTCGTGATAGCCACTATCTACAAAAAAAGAGCATTACCTATTTACTTGCAAGTTTTGCTCCAAAAAGGCTCTACTAATTTAGCGGAGCAAAAGGCACTTATTAAATCAGTTTTACGGTGATTAAAAAAATATAAACTGGTGGTTATTGGACAGGGGGAATTTTGCTAACGCAAAGCTCCGCTAACACGATGTAGAGTTATGTCACTGGCTAAAAGTTAGAGATAGAACTCCAA
>NZ_JAAHGU010000256.1:0-4503 GCF_010692685.1 Okeania sp. SIO2F5
GTAAACAATTTCAAGCTATAAACTGTAAATTATCAATACCATTACAGACATCCTTAAAACTTTAAGGTTTAGCGATCGCCTAATTTATGAAAAATACAGCTCATACAGTTACTTTTATATTACATTGCAAATATCTATGTAACATGTAAAGATGCCAGCGCTCATTGCTATATCAATTGGGAAGTCCGATAATTCGTCTAGCTAATTATTTAGCTGGTTATGGTTATGTAGTAGCTGCCCCAGAAATTTTTCATCGTACTGAACCAGTGGGTCTAGTCATTGAGCCAGATGACCTGGGGCGAATGCGGGGTAATGACAATGCACGTCGAACTAAAATAGCTGAATATGATGCGGATACCAGAGCTGCGATCGAATTTCTTAAAGCAGAAAGTTCAGTTGCTGAGGATAAAATAGGTGCTATGGGTTTTTGTATTGGTGGGCATTTAGCATTTCGGGCTGCTTTTGAGAAAGAGATCAAAGCCACTGTTTGTTGTTACCCGACTGGTGTTCCCAGTGGCAAGTTAGGTAAGGGAGTCGCTGATACAATTAAACGAGTGAATGAAATTCAAGGTGAGATAATGATAGTATTCGGCACTCAAGACCGTCATACACCAGAAGGCGATCGCCAAACCGTAGCTCAAGCTTTGGAACAAGCGAGTATAGCTCATCAAATTTTCTTATATGAAGCGGAACATACTTTTATGCGTGATGACGGTTATCGTTATGACTCCGCTGCAACTACTTCAGCTTGGTCTCAAATAATACCTTTCTTTAATCGTGTGTTTGAAAATTAATCAAAGAAAACACTATTTTAGTTAATTAATGATAATTGGCGTTGCTGAATCAAGCTATGAAACCTCAATTTGGCAAAATCTAAAATCCTTTTAAGTTAATAGTTAAGTGATTCGCGTGCGCGATCCGTCCCGAAATTGCTATTAAAGAAAATCATAGCAACGCATCAGCAACGCCCCATAATTTAGTATATCTTGGGTAAAACACAGTGAAACAGAAAGTTCACTTTTCCCCAGCTACGATCGCCAAACCTATTCTTAGTAAGAATACGAGAACTCTTTATGCAGATACCTTATCTGGGAAATATTTCTTGAGTTTTTGCAACTTTGGAGGAATGGAAAATGCACAATAAGGTTGATTAGGATTCTTGTTAAAATAGTTTTGATGGTACTCCTCAGCTCTATAATATTCCTTCAAATCAACCACTTCAGTAACGATCGGACTATTAAACGTGCCATTATTATCCAAAGTCGAAATAACTTCTTGAGCAATATCTTTTTGTTCTTGGGAGTGACACATAATAATTGAACGATACTGAGTACCAACATCATTCCCCTGTCTGTTAAGTGTTGTGGGGTCGTGAGTCACAAAAAATATTTCTAATATTTCACGCAGTGATATTTTCTCAGAGTCAAAAGTGACTTTTACTACCTCAGCATGGCCTGTTTTTCCAGAACATATAGATCTATAGTCAGGATTCTTAGTATTTCCTCCAGCATAACCAGATTCTGCCTCTTTAACCCCTGCTACAGAAAGAAAGACGGATTCTACACACCAGAAACATCCACCACCCAATACAATTGTATCTAACATTAATTTTTCCCTCCAAATTTTGGCTTGAATTTCCATCAAATATTAATTGTAAACTGATTAGGGCATAGCAATTTTGAGTTCAAATCAGTTAATTCAGATTTTAAATTTTTACTCAAAAAAAACCTTGCAGGTTTCTAATACCTACAAGGTCTTTTTTTATTTGTTTATGAGAATTGACTATTGACATCCTCCCGACGTTGTGCATGGCGCGACAAGGCGGGATTCCTAAACCTCGCGACTCAGGACTTTCTGCTTCGCTCCGCACCTGCCTCCGAGGCCTTTCCCTCTTTCTGGTCTAAAGGCGCGCTCCACAGACGCTCCACTGCTAGCCCAGCAGCCTAATTCTATTTAGAATAGCATACCCTTGGAAGAACCGCTCTTATTGATTGGTTGTCCCATGCGACGCTCCCCTAATAGCTGCCGCTAGGCTCCGCCAACGGGAGAGCGCGGGTCTTCAACCAACGTTGAGATAAAATTCAACTGTCAAGTCTCAAACACATTAATTTGTAACTGGAACGAATATGGATGGTGCCTCTGCTGGTGTCTCTTCTGGTGCCTCTCCTGCAAAAGGAATTGACTCTCCAGTAGGAAGCTCTTCATTTTGTATCATGTCATTTACACGAAGTGCTTCTAGTTGCAATGCCTGCAATTGTTGGAGCAATGTTACATCGTTAGTTGGAAGATCTGTGAGGCCTACAGTATCCCCTGTATTCGTTACAACATCTCCGAATACCGTGTTAGCAGGTACTATATTGCCATTTCCTAAATCCACTAACAGTGTAGGACCGCCGGCTGCAGGAACAGCTTCTACACTTGTAGGTCGGCCAACAGGACTAACACCTACGAGATTTGGAAGAGCAAAGTTAGTGACTCCATCACCACCATATAAAGTTCCTAATACCCGGAATAGAGATTCATTTCCAGCGATGGGTAATAACTGACCCTCAAGAGATAAGAATCCTGGAGGAGCTGCAGTACCAGCAAACAAAACTACTTCTCCAGGGAAGAATCCTGCAGGAGCATCTTCTGTTGCAATGATATAAGCCAGTGGTGGACCTACTTGAGCGGATAGACCAGGAAGGCCAGGAGCACCAGCTGGACCTACTGGACCTACTGGACCCACTGGACCAGGAGCGCCATCTAATCCTGGAGTTCCTGGTACACCTGCCGGACCAACTGGACCAGCGGGACCGACTGGACCTGCGGGACCAGGAGCACCAGGAGTACCATCTAATCCAGGAGTTCCTGGTACACCTGCCGGACCGACTGGACCTACTGGACCGGCGAGACCAGGAGCACCATCTAGTCCTGGAGCACCAGGAGCACCATCTAATCCAGGAGTTCCTGGTACACCTGCCGGACCGACTGGACCTGCCGGACCGACTGGACCTGCCGGACCGGCGAGACCAGGAGCACCATCTAGTCCTGGAGTTCCTGGTACACCTGCCGGACCGACTGGACCTGCCGGACCTGCGAGACCAGGAGCACCATCTAGTCCTGGAGTTCCTGGTACACCTGCCGGACCTACTGGACCTGCCGGACCTGCGAGACCAGGAGCACCATCTAATCCTGGAGTTCCTGGTACACCTGCCGGACCGACTGGACCTGCCGGACCGACTGGACCTGCCGGACCTGCGAGACCAGGAGCACCATCTAGTCCTGGAGTTCCTGGTACACCTGCCGGACCTACTGGACCTGCCGGACCTGCGAGACCAGGAGCACCATCTAATCCTGGAGTTCCTGGTACACCTGCCGGACCTACTGGACCTGCCGGACCTGCGAGACCAGGAGCACCATCTAGTCCTGGAGTTCCTGGTACACCTGCCGGACCTACTGGACCTGCCGGACCTGCGAGACCAGGAGCACCATCTAATCCTGGAGCACCAGGAGCACCTGCCGGACCTACTGGACCTGCTGGACCTACAGGACCTGCCGGACCTGCGAGACCAGGAGCACCATCTAGTCCTGGAGTTCCTGGTACACCTGCCGGACCAACTGGACCTGCCGGACCTGCGAGACCAGGAGCACCATCTAGTCCTGGAGTTCCTGGTACACCTGCCGGACCTACTGGACCTGCTGGACCTACAGGACCTGCCGGACCGGCGAGACCAGGAGCACCATCTAGTCCTGGAGTTCCTGGTACACCTGCCGGACCTACTGGACCTGCCGGACCTGCGAGACCAGGAGCACCATCTAATCCTGGAGCACCAGGAGCACCATCTAGTCCTGGAGTTCCTGGTACACCTGCCGGACCTACTGGACCTGCCGGACCGGCGAGACCAGGAGCACCATCTAGTCCTGGAGTTCCTGGTACACCTGCCGGACCAACTGGACCTGCTGGACCTACAGGACCTGCTGGACCGGCGAGACCAGGAGCACCATCTAGTCCTGGAGTTCCTGGTACACCTGCCGGACCTACTGGACCTGCCGGACCGGCGAGACCAGGAGCACCATCTAGTCCTGGAGCACCAGGAGCACCATCTAATCCTGGAGTTCCTGGTACACCTGCCGGACCAACTGGACCTGCCGGACCTACAGGACCTGCCGGACCGGCGAGACCAGGAGCACCATCTAGTCCTGGAGTTCCTGGTACACCTGCCGGACCAACTGGACCTGCCGGACCGGCGAGACCAGGAGCACCATCTAATCCTGGAGTTCCTGGTACACCTGCCGGACCTACAGGACCTGCCGGACCGGCGAGACCAGGAGCACCATCTAGTCCTGGAGTTCCTGGTACACCTGCCGGACCAACTGGACCTGCCGGACCTACAGGACCTGCCGGACCGGCGAGACCAGGAGCACCATCTAGTCCTGGAGTTCCTGGTACACCTGCCGGACCAACTGGACCTGCCGGACCGGCGAGACCAGGAGCACCATCTAATCCTGGAGCACCAGGAG
>NZ_JAAHGU010000257.1:0-4204 GCF_010692685.1 Okeania sp. SIO2F5
CGTGTAGAATTTTTTTAGCTGGTGCATGGCCATTTCTAGCGATTTTTTCTAGATTATCTTTCTGTTCTATGGTCAGATAAACTTGATCTCGCCGACCTCTTCCGATAATATATCCTCCATTGTATTGAACCATTTTAGCTGCCTCTGTCCAGAGCGTCTGTTTTTGACTATCTATATTTTAGCGATCGCTCTTTCTAGGCAATAGTCACTTTTTGTTGACGATTCTAATGCACCATTTTAGCTGTGTCAGTCCACTACTCTATAACTCCCATTCCTCCTGACTCTTAACTACTCCCTACTCCCTACCTTAACAAAAAGACTTTTTCAGCAAACCCTATCTAGTGCAGGATGACAGAAATAACTAACCAGTTAAAAAATCATAAAAGCCTTGCCAAGCAATACTTTTGACTGTCTTGAGTGTGTCTTACATTCTGAGGTCTCCTCAGAATTACACACTCGCTTTTAACTTCCGCGTAGCGGCACTAACCATTTTTCATTGAGGGTATAGAAAAGAAACTGAAGAAAACACCTGCTAATACTGCCACCCCTGCCAAACCAAGAAAAACTGTTGATAAACCCAAAAAAGTTTCTGCAACTCCCGCTAAAGCCAAAGGCAAACTCAAGGCAATATTAACCGCATTATTCTGGAGACCAAATACCTTACCCCGCATTTCTTCAGGAGTTTCAGCTTGGACAGTAGTTTGCATCGGCACTCCCACTATTGCACCAAACATTCCCAAAATACCAATCAAACCCATACTCACCCACAACTGTTGGTTAAATATGGACAAACCAACCAAAGAAATTGCCATTCCTATAGATCCAATGAGACTGAGTTGGAAATGGGATAACCAATGTCCAAGTTGACTAACTATTCCAGCGCCTATAGCCATACCTATGCCAGCAGCAGCTAATAAAAATCCAAATTCTTCAGCCTCCATACCAGGAATAATCTCTGCCAGACGTACAGCTAAAACTGCCAAAGCTGCAAAAATCGAAAATAAAATTATTTGCTGAATAATCGCATTACGAACTTGAAGATGATTTTTCAGGTAATTTAGGCCATCCCCCAGGTCTGCCAAAATATGAGGTTGTTCCTTTTCACTTAAGTCCTTCTGTTCCCCAGTTTTGATTAAAATTAGTAATAAACCAGCGATCGCGTAACTCCCTCCTACAACCAACTCTTTACCTATAGCTTCACCTACACCAATTTTACTTACTAAACTATCAGCCAACTCTAATAATGGGTCTCCCACTGCAAAGCCAATAATTACAGAAGCCATCATCGTCGTTGTATATAAAGAATTAGCCGAAAGTAGATGTCGCTTTTCCACAATTAAAGGAATAACTGCTTGTTCGGCAGGGGCAAAAAATTGAGTGAGGGTAGAGACTAGAAAAGTTAAAAGTAACATTAAGCAAAATCCCAAAGGTAAATTGCCCAGATTAAAATCGTTAGACAGCCACAATATTAGTGGCAGAATCAAAACTAATCCTCCTCTTAGTAAATTAGTGGCCACTAATACTATCTTTTTCGGCCACCTATCCACATAGACACCAGCTCCAGCTCCAAATAGCACCGCAGGAATAGTAAAAGCAATCATAATTGCCGATACCCATCTACTTATAGTTTGGTCTGCTGCTTGGAATTGATTAGCAATAATAGCGATCGTGAGTACCAGATAAACTTTATCTGCAAGTTGGGAAAATACTTGACCGCCCCAGAGGATTAAAAATTTACCATTTTTCAGTACTGGCAAAAGTCCACGTTCGGGTTCTATGTCTGCTAAGGATGCAGCCGAAATAGGGTCTGCTTTTGGTTGTATTTGTTCTTTTTCTGTTGTATTTAACTCGGAATCAGACAATTGCATTTTTTATTAAAGGAGATATAGATTCTAAATAGGGCTTGCTGATTAAATATCAAAGCATTGACTGATATTGGTTTCAGCCTTTTTTAGTCAAAAAAAGTGCGCCTGTTTTTGGTCTGAAAAACTCAAAAAGCTAGTATTTTGGGATGATTATGGCAGAAAAATCACTCTTACAATTCTTACTCCTACCTCCTCACTCATTCCCCTAACTCCTGTCTCCTGTCTCCTGTCTCCTAACTCCTACCCATACCAAAAGAATTTCCATACGCAAATCCTAAATAAGTATCGATAAGAGCCGCAGAGCGGATAGAGTAACCCAAATGATATTGAGTATATTTTCTTAAAAGTTTTTCAACGATGACCCAATCTTGATGAGAAGTAAGTTCTACCTGAGCGTTGAGCTGAGGTTGAGCTAACTGCTGAAATAGTGAAAGTTGATTGGCATTGAGCATAGTATTTATCCTAACTTGCTGCTGTGAAGATGAAATCACAGAAGTATGGGCAAGTTTAATGGTTCCACCTGAATCTATACTAAATCCCACTTGCCAATTAGGATGATTAAAGTTTGGCTGTAATGGACGTCCAGTAATACAACAGATTTGTACTTGGGGGGCAATTCCTTCTATGGCTAATAGATGATAAATGCCATGAGCTAGATATGATATGAGTTGGGTATGCCAGAGGCGGTCAGTTTTATTTTGTAGTTTTTCTATACGTTCCAAATGTTCACTGAGAAGATAGAAAAGCTCTGCTTGGGGATGTTCGCTCAAGGCTTGATGGAGAACTAATTCTGCTAAGTATTGACCTGCTGCTAGTTTTCCTAAGTTTTGACTAAGACCCGCGTAGGATAATATGGTTTCTGCTTGATTTATTCTATCAAGCGATCGCCCTTGGGAAATTAATAATTGATTTACCACAAATAGTTCACTTCTGCCCCCCAATTTGGATTTTGGCTTCCTCACTCCTGGTGCCACTACTCGAATCAAACCATATTCTGGAGTCAAAATGGTTAATAAACGGTCTGATTCACCTATGGGTATAGCTTTGAGATTTATTCCAGTTGCTTTGTAAGTTCGGGACATATTTTCAGAAGGAAGAGGGAAGAAGGAAGAAGGAAGAAGAAGTTTAGAAGTCAAAAGTCAAAAGTGAAGAAATAAGAAGTCAAAAGTCAAAAGTGAAGAAGAAGTTAGAAGTCAGGATATCAATATTTAATTACATAATTTAAGGAATATCCGAAACTTTTGATCGCTCCAGTGTTCCCTGTTAAATTTATACCTACCACCTACCACCTAAAACCTAAAACCTAAAACCTACCACCTACCACCTACCACCTAACACCTTCAGCAATTCTAGACCACGAGATGTACCTAACCGAGTAGCACCCACAGAAATTAGATCCACTGCTTGCTCATAACTTTTAATTCCTCCAGCAGCTTTAATTCCCACATTACTCTTGGTTATTTCCTTGAGCAGTTGCACGTCTGCCACCGTTGCTCCACCATACCATCCCGTATTAGTAACAATAAAGGCCACACCAGAATCCATTAAAACTTCTGTCACTAATCGTTTCTCTGCCTCTGTAAGTAATGCCATCTCTAAAATGGCCTTAACTGCTTTACCAGTTTCCTCAGAAATTTCCGCAATTTCCCGATGTAATTCATTAGTTTTGCCTGTTTTGATGTGACTCAAATTAATCATCACATCTAATTCTGAAGCGCCATTTTCTACTGCTTCTGAAGCTTCATATAATTTAGCTTGACCAGTAGTTTGACCATGAGGAAAACCAATTACCGTACAAACTTTTGGATGTTTGCCATGGAGAAGTTCAGCTACTTGTTTGACGTAGTAAGGATATACGCAAACTGATGGAAACTTAAATTTTTCAGCGTCCGTACAGAATTTTGAAACTTGTTCTGGGGTTGCCGTAATTGTTAATAAAGAGTGGTCAATAAAAGGGGAAATATCTATAAGTTCCGGCTGTTCTACAGCCATTTTTTTCTCTCCCAAAATATAGTGTCAAATTTAATTATTAAATTAATATTAATTTAGCAGAAAACTGTTACTTATAAGTATGATTTTTGAGATATAGGGTTTTTCTCCGGAGGTGAGGTACATTTGTCTTTTTATCTGCTGTAGCTTGTTGCCTAAAACTTATAATTTTGTACCTCACCGAATATTAGTAATTGCTAATGTTTAGTTCTTTTTTTGTTAGTATAGCAATGAGCGCTGGCATCTTTACATATTACATAAATATTGATAATGTAACATAAAAGTAACTGTATGAGCTGTATTTTTCATAAATTAGGCGATCGCTAAAGGTTAAAGTTTTAAGGATGCGT
>NZ_JAAHGU010000258.1:0-4074 GCF_010692685.1 Okeania sp. SIO2F5
AATTCCACAACCCTAATGCGCCGTTTTCTCCTAAACAGAAACCCACTATTTCTCTGGTTTCTATATCCATCGCCAGCCAGAGCTACTGTTTGTGATTTTTACTCCCAACAAATGACCACATTTCGTCGCAGGCAAAACTAGAATTTTCCCCGATTGCCTCACCATTTAGCATTAGTTTATCTACCACAACACTATTATTTTATTTACGAGCTGTTGTGCGGATAAATAGATCGTTGAAAGTATCTGTAATACTGTATTCCAAAGTTTTTCCACCAATCTCGTAGGTGAGGATACCGTCGTCGAATGTCAGAGTGAAATCTTCTCCTTGTCCGCTTACCCAATCAAAGTAACGGTACTGAGTAGGAACTTTTTGGCCGCCATTTTCATTTGATCTACTTTGATCGCCCCCAAAATCTGACAAAGTTTCAACAATTAATAATTAACAATTACCTCTTCTTAAAACAGATATAATTGACGAAAAGGAAAAAAAATTTTTATATAGATAAATTTTTATTTTTAAACTATAGCTTCAGAGAGCATTTTGATGAAAAACTAAAGTTAAAATCGGTTAATACCTTAACTGCTAAATCAATTTAAACAAGTAATATTTTACTTGTTATAGACCATGAAATTCTGTGAAAAAAAGTGCTAATTACTAAGTCAGATACTGCTTATATTTATAAAAAAATATGATTATTTTTAAATACATTAGAAACCTAGACTCTTTCGCTAAATAACTGAAAAGTCTTAGCTTCAGTGTAGGTAAATCACACTTACAACCCTAAATCTGATTTCGCAACTTTAGCCATAGCTAATAATTTATCCTCCCACTTTTTCCCTACATTTTGTTGTAAATATTCTGTCAAAGAACCCCATCCATTTGACTGTAGATGTAACTGAGTCGCAATTTGATGTTTACAAATTGTGCGACGATAAATCATATCGGCACAACTACAACCAACATTATTCACTTCAGCAACAGTTCCTTTCACCGAATTTCTGACCGCAGCACTAATAGCAGTTAATTCGACTTCTAACTTTTCTAATGCTGCGCGATTATATCGTTCTAGAAAAGCCTTAATTTCTGTATAAACAATCAAATACTTGCCATTTTCAGTATTGATATTTATGCCAGAATTCTGAAAATTATAACTTTTGATTTTGCCTATATTACGCTGTTTAATTTGCAAAAAACAGAGTAAACAATTCAGAAATTGAGATTTAGATAAAAAAGTGCTGCACCGTCCTTTTGATGTGCTATAAATTATTTGGGGAGTATTACTAACCCCAACAGTTTTCACACTTTCAATTTTAATTTCTAACGGTACTAATGGCTGAATTTATGAAATTATTTCATTGGAAAAATGAGTGGATTGAATACCAACGTAACTAACCATGATATAATCCTCTTGTGATTTGATTTTCGATCCAGGCGCTCTATGAAACAGCTAATTCAGACGAGTGCCTTTCATATTACAATTATACTTCATTTTTTATAGATCGACAATCCATGTAAATCAATCTAGGCAAAGAATTGAGACTGTTATAGCGCTGTGCGCAGGCAACAGGCAACAGGCAACAGGCAACAGGGGGAATAAATTGCCTATCATATAAGATTTTAGCTATTTGGCCTCTCCTGCAATTTGTAAATATACCAGCGCTCATTGCTATACTACAAAGTAGGAGAGTAGGAGAGATGGAATATTTTTGATATTTACCGAATAATTAATAATTAATAATTAAATAATTCTAGTTTAAAACCTCCCCTTGATCGGGGAAAAAATAAATAATATTTCCTGATATTCAATTCCGTAACGGTTAAAACCCGAGGTAATTATCAATTATCAATTATCAATTAATAAAAGGACTTCCGCAAATTGACTTTTAAACCACCATCTGTAGAGGCGCAATTCGGAGCTTTGCGGAGCGCAAATGGTATTCCCCCTTGCCATAAGTAGAGTCTCTGCGTCATATAATGTCCGGATAAGAGCGCGATCAAAAAAACTTTCTCCTTTTCTTCTTCTTTCTTCCCTCCTGACTCGGTCCTTCCCCTCCCCTCCTGGGAGGGGTTAGGGGTGGGTTGGGAGGGGTTAGGGGTGGGTTGACTCCTGACTCCTCCGTAGTCTATTTATAAGTATTCAACCGCAGATGATATAAGTCCTGACCTAATTAAGCGGATTTGATATAATCAGAAGTTACGCATAAGGTACGAAAAATTAGGATTTGAGATTGCTTTCCGTTCCGGAATGCTCCGCAAACCCTGTCGGTCGCAATGACGGAAATACTTTGTACTGCGTAAGTCCTAATAATAACTAATAACTGATAACTGAAATGACCACAGCCATTAAACCAAATCTTCTTAGTCAAGACGAAGCTTTATCTTTAGTAGAAACAACTGTAAAAAAATCTGAAGCAGAAGGTATAGTCGTTAGTCTTAGCAACAACGAATCATCCCTAAGCCGCTACTCAGAAAATCAAATTAGTCAGAATATTACCAAAACAAAATTTGAACTCAACATTACCAGTTACTTCGGAACTCGCAGCGCCACTGCATCCACCACAGAATTAGACCCGGATGCCATTACAGCCACTATTCGTCGTTCCGAGGAACTTGCCCGCATTGCTCCACAAGACCCAGAATGGGTGCCACTGCTTGAACCTCAAGAATATGAAAAACGTACTCCCGCTTTTGATGAATTGACCGCTACTATCTCCCCACTAGAGCGAGGAAAAATAGTACAACAAGTATGTGCGGTGAGTGCCAAAGCAGGAGTTGATGGCTCCGGTACTCTGAGTACAAATACATTTTCAGGAGCGATCGCTAACTCGGTTGGGTTACGCGCTTATAGTAAATATACAAGAGCAGATTTTAGTTTTACGGCAAGAATTGAAAATGGTTCTAGTTGGAGTCGTAGCACTGCCTGGGGAATAAACCAACTACCCACTGAAACTCTAACGGAGGAATTGATAAACCGTGCTTTTGCCTCTCGCCAACCTAGAGAAATTAACCCTGGTGTTTATCCTGTGATTTTCAGTGGGGCAGCTTTAAGCGATCTATTGATTTGGCTAATATTTAATTTAGATGCGCGGGCGGCAGATGAGGGGCGATCGTTTATGTCGCGCACTGATGAAACAGGTAAACCAGTGGGCAACCGAGTTGGGGAAAAAATGTTTAGTCCTTTAGTGCAGATGCAGCGCTATCCAGGACATCCTTTGTTGCAGTTGGAGACTTTCTCTAATAATGGGTTGAGTAATCATTATCTGGAAGTGATTAAGGATGGTGTACCACAGACTTTATCTTACAGTCGTTATTGGGCAGCACAAAAAGGTAAACAACCCACGGGTTATATGTTTCCAGTGGTGATGCAGGGTTCTGAACAAAGTTTGGCCGATTTAATTGCCCAGACAGAAAGAGCTATTTTGGTAAATCGTTCGTGGTATGTGCGTTATGTTAATCCTCGGACATTGGAGATGACTGGTATGACACGAGATGGTACTTTTTGGATTGAGGATGGTAAGATTGCTTATCCGATTAAAAATTTGCGGTTTAATCAGGTTTTGCCGGATATGTTGCGGGATGTGGATGCTGTTAGTCAAGTGCAACGTTATGGTGATAGTGTTTTGCCTGGACTAAGGGTAAAGGCGTTTAATTTTAGTAGTGTGACTGATAGTGTTTGATTCGCAGTCAGCAGTTGTAGGGGCGAATGGCATTTGCTAACGCAAAGCTCCGCTAACGCCCGCACAGGAGTCAGGAGGGAAGAGAATTCAGAAAGATGTCTAATATCATGTTCGGTTAAATACTTAT
Organism: Okeania sp. SIO2F5; assembly: GCF_010692685.1. Taxonomy (NCBI): domain Bacteria; kingdom Bacillati; phylum Cyanobacteriota; class Cyanophyceae; order Oscillatoriales; family Microcoleaceae; genus Okeania; species Okeania sp. SIO2F5. Next base: position 3,806 of record NZ_JAAHGU010000258.1, read on the forward strand.
AGAACCCATTTGAGATCTATATAATTATGGTAGTCAAGTCTTTTCGCGCATTAATTTTGAGGAAAATTCAGTTGAAGGAGTGTTGAATTTTTTGTATTATAGCAATGAGCGCTGGCATCTTTACATGTTACATAGATATTTGCAATGTAATATAAAAGTAACTGTATGAGCTGTATTTTTCATAAATTAGGCGATCGCTAAACCTTAAAGTTTTAAGGATGTCTGTAATGGTATTGATAATTTACAGTTTATAGCTTGAAATTGTTTAC
>NZ_JAAHGU010000259.1:0-4065 GCF_010692685.1 Okeania sp. SIO2F5
CATCCTTAAAACTTTAACCTTTAGCGATCGCCTAATTTATGAAAAATACAGCTCATACAGTTACTTTTATGTTACATTATCAATATTTATGTAATATGTAAAGATGCCAGCGCTCATTGCTATAAGTAACCGCCGACGGCCTCAGTAGAAGCAAGGGACATTGCATGCAACGTCCGTACACATCAATTTTTCACGTTATGTGACGCTTTGTATCAGTTTTATGGATCAGCTAAATCAAATTTTTTGAGATGCCCAACTAGCCAATGATAGAATATAGACTGGAACAAGAATTTGCCGAACAAATGGATGCTAGAGATCCTCTCGCTTCCTTACGAAAAGAATTTTATATTCCCAAGGCTGCTTCTGGGGAAGAAAATATCTATTTCTGTGGTCATTCTCTAGGATTACAACCTGTAACTGTTCGAGAAAGCATCGAAAAGGTATTATATGATTGGGAAAAGCTGGGAATTGAAGGATACTTCTGCGGTACTCCTCGCTGGCTGGATTATAGTAAATCATTAAAGCCAAAAATGGCTGAAATTGTCGGCGCACTGGAGTCAGAAATAGCAATCATGAATACTCTGACCATGAACTTGCATCTGATGCTAGTCTCATTTTATCGACCTAGCCCAGAAAAATACAAAATTCTGATTGAAGCTAATGCCTTTCCTTCTCCTCGATATGCGCTCAAATCCCAGATTGAATTTCACGGTTACGATCCAGAAATTGCCTTGCTGGAAATTAAACCTCGTCAGGGCGAAACCTACATCAGAACCGAAGATATTGAAAACTTATTAGAGCAAGAAGGTAATTCAATTGCTTTAGTATTTCTAGGAGGAATAAACTATCTAACAGGACAGTTTTTCGAGATGAAAAAAATTACTGAGCAAGCACACCAATACGGTTGCTTGGTAGGATTCGATCTGGCTCATGCTGTTGGCAATGTTCCCCTGGCTTTGCATGATTGGCAGGTAGATTTTGCAGTGTGGTGCAATTATAAATATATGAATAGTGGACCAGGAGCGGTCGGAGCTTGTTTCGTCCATGAAAAATATGCCCATCAGTTCAATTTACCTCGGTTTGCTGGTTGGTGGGGCAATAAAATTGAAACGCGGTTGCTGATGAAACAAGATATTGAACCGTCATCCGGTGCAGAAGGTTGGCAAATTAGTAATTCAGATGTTTTATCATTAGCCTCCCTGTCAGTTTCTCTAGATATCTTTGCCAGGGTGGGAATGGCAGAATTAGTAACTAAAAGTCGCCTGCTGACTGGCTATCTTGAATTCTTATTAAATAGTCTAGAAAACAAACCTTTATTGCTTACCCCTGCCAATCCTGAAGCTAGAGGATGTCAGTTATCGATTCAGATTAAAAATGCCCCGGGAAATTTGCTGGAAAAGTTAACAGAACGAGGAATATTATGCGACTGGCGCGAACCAAACACCCTTCGGATTGCACCTGTTCCCCTTTACAACCGCTATGCAGAAGTTTTTCAATTTGTGCAAGCTTTATCAGAATTATAAAGATTAAGAGTAGATCATAGCATTTTTAGGCTATTTAGGATAAACTATTGCCGATAATCTCTAAATCTTGTTCAATCCCATAAATCCTCTAATCTACTGTTTAAAGATGATTGATGCTCCCATAGTGACGTTGCACAATCAGGAATGATGAAATCCGAATATTTGATATTTTTGGATAACTCTTTCCTCCAATATATGTACAGTTGAAAATCTATTATCATTCTTTAATGTCAATGTCCACCCCCCCCCCAAAAAAAAGTTTACCAAATTGACCCCAGTCGTGGTTTTTTGCCATCAGAAGACCCCCTTGAATGCCTTCCCCAAGGCTTTGAAATATGGGAGCGCCTTGCGGCTCAAGTGCCGACACTTTTGATGACTAATAGACTCAGAGAAACTTTAGCAACCCTAACCATACCCGATCTTTCTAGGTTAGAAAGCGATCGCCAGCTTCGACGAGCCATGCTCCTGCTGTCAATTTTCGGCAATGCTTATGTCTGGGGTGGTGTAAAACCTGCCACCACTATCCCACGGGCGATCGCCATTCCTTGGTGTCAGATTGCTGAAAAACTAGGCCGTCCCCCCATCACCGCTTACGCCTCAATAGTATTGGATAATTGGAGGAGAATAGATCGGAGCCAACCCTTAGATTTGAACAATTTAGCTGCCCTCGAGCTTTTTTGGGGAGGCATCGACGAACAGTGGTTTTACTTGACAACTGTGGCAATAGAAGCCAAAGGCGCTCCTGCTTTAGCAGCCATAGTGGCAGCTCAAAAGGCAGTAGCTATGGGATGGATTGAGGGAATCAGACCACAACTGGCACAAATTGCTGCTGCTATTATCGAGATGCAGAGGGGATTAGAGCGGATGACTGAAAAATGTGACCCCTATATCTATTATCATCGCGTGCGCCCCTTTCTCGCAGGCTGGCCTGAAACTGGCGTGATTTATGAAGGGGTCAGTGATTTACCGCAAAAATTCGCTGGCGGTAGTGCGGCTCAAAGTTCCCTGGTACAGTCCCTTGACGCTGGTTTAGGAATACAACACGCAGGTAACACTCAATCGTTTTTGCAGGAGATGCACTCCTATATGTCCCCCAGGCACCGCCAGTTTATTGTCGCCATTTGGTCAGGACCATCTATCAAACAGTTTATAATCGACCACCAACAGAGTCATCCTGCTTTATGTGATTTATACAATCATTGCGTTGAGGAGCTAATGAACTTTAGAAAACAGCACTTGGCAATTGCTGCTCAATATATCCTCCAACAAGCTCCCAAAGAGCAGAGGGGAACTGGCGGCACCAATTTTGTCCCTTTTCTCAAAAAAGTAGAAGCACAAACCAAAGCCAATCTAATCTCGAATGTGGTTTGATAGTAAATGGGGGCGTTGCTGAATTAAGGGATAAATATAAGTGGGATGGGCATCCTGCCCGCCCGAAAATATAAGGACTGGGCAAGATGCTCATTTCACAAAACTATTAAAATCATCCCGCATTTATGCAACGCTGTAAATGGTTATCCAGTTCATCCTTTATATATTCCGAAACAGTTTATGAAAGATACAAATACTGAACCAGATAAAGTTGGTACAACAGAAGCAGCATTTCTTCTAAATATTTCTACCGCTAGACTCAGGTTACTTCTCAGGCAAGGTCGTCTCAAAGGAGCCAAAAAAGTCAAACGCTTCTGGATCATTCCCTTAAATAGTCGGGGAATGCCAGAAATTACTCCTGGTCGTCGAGGTCCTCAAGGAACTTGGAATAAAGGATTCCGTACAGGCAATACTTTTATCCATGTGCTGCGAAGAGAAATTGACTATAACCGAGACCACGGTACTTCTCTTCCAGCAATTTCTGTCAAACAAGGAGGCAAAAACCATCGCTGCCACGAAGTAGAAATTCTGGGAAACTGCAAAATAGTCTATCGTCCTCATAAACCTAACAAAAGTCAAGCTGGTGGTGCGCGGCTGTGGATTGAGACAGAGCCTGATATTGAAATTATTCGCAAATTTTTCCGGGATGTAGAACTGGAAGAAGACAAACCTCAAGGCTTTGGTTAAGGTAGGGTCTGATTTTTAGATTCAACCAATTTTTATTTATACTATTAAATAGTACTGTCGCGTTGTGGATGCGTAAGTTCTGATTTATTGTAATCTATTTGGGATTGCTATATTTTGTGACAATAAGCATCTTAAAAAGCAATGTCAATATTATTTATCTACCAAAAACTCAAACTTTGATTTTTCCCTGCCACTACTACAACAGCAATATAATTAGATTCAGGAATAAACTGATATAAATACCAACGGGAAGCTGCTTGAAAATCTCCATTAATACTAGGGCGTGTCATCAATTAAAGATAAAGAGGTTGACATTAAAGGTATAGTATGCTTATAGAACCCCTGAGCGTATCTCTAAAAATTTAGGTGATCGCCAATCTCTGAAGCATTAGTCGAATAAAACACATAATTTACTTGGAAGTAGCATTTTCCAGGGTTCTTTTCCTGCGGAATGCTGCGCAAACAAAATTTTTAGTCAAGCTTT
>NZ_JAAHGU010000026.1:0-67978 GCF_010692685.1 Okeania sp. SIO2F5
TCCTTTTCTAAAAAATTAGAAAATCACTTGGGTGCTATTTGGTATTTTATTCACCATGATCATGAAGCGTTGGCGGAGGGAGCAAGTGCGGCAGCTATATCGCTTTACTGTAATTTGATCACTACATCTACAGGACTACCAGCATTTCTAGCTTCTGCTAAGGTACAGTTGTCTTTTTCTTTCTTATTGTCTGTTGCTTTCTGGAACTATTGCCTAAAACCTAGAATTTTTTTGTACCTCAATAGAAAAAAGTTTAATTTTTTAATTAATATCAATATCTGAAATATTTGTATTTGCTTCTGTTTATGTGTAATCTGACTGAAAAATCAAGAGGGAGTAGGAAGTGGAAAATTTATCACTAGATACTACTCCTCATCTATAAAGTAACTCTAATTCATTGCCATTTTCAAAAATATTTTATCAAAATAATTGGGTCTAAAACCCCGCCTTTTAAGACGAAATATTTTTGGAGAGTTGCTCACGCATCCCCCTCCTGGGAGGGGTTAGGGGTGGGTTAACTTCTGACTTTTGACTTTTGACTTGGTTAAAGTCTCTATCTTCATCTGTCATTTTTTGATCTAGTAACTAGATAAGAAAGTGAATGTACAAGCAAAGATTAAGACAGTATATTGGCTTAATATTCGGTATGTTCGGTGGGTTACGGCAGACAGTTAAGATTTTGGTTCGCGACTCATAATTATTGCCGCCTAACCCACCCTACGCCTGGATTTAATATTCCTTTTACAAACAGCCTCTAATATTTGATAAATAAGGCAAATAAAATTTAAAAAACCTCTGCTCCTTCAAACTGTTTAACCTGCTGAACATTAGCAGACTCTCCACAAGTTCGAGGTGTAGGAAATATTTTTTCAGGATTAGCTAAACCCTTGGGATTAAAAACACTTCTTACCCATTGCATCGTTTCTAAATCTATCTTGTTAAACATTAAAGGCATATAACATTTTTTATCCGAACCAATGCCATGTTCTCCAGATAAACTACCACCAACTTCCACACAAATCTTGAGAATTTCTCCACCTATTTCTTCCACAGTTTCAAAAGCACCTTCAATACCATCATCATATAAAACTAACGGGTGAAGATTCCCATCTCCCGCATGAAATACATTAGCAATACGATAACCATATTTTTGACTAATTCTTTCAATTTCACTTAAAACATAAGCCATTTTTGTCCGAGGAATTACTCCATCCTGTACATAATAATTTTTACTAATATTACCAGCAGCAGCAAAAGCAGCTTTCCGTCCTTTCCATAATTTCATCCTTTTTTCTGGTTCATGAGCAGTAGTAATTTCTATAGCTCCGTTTTTTTCGCATATTTCTTTGATGCGCTGTTTGTTTCGATCCACTTCTACTTCTAAACCGTCTAATTCTACTAATAAAACAGCAGCAGCATTTCGGGGATATAAATTGGTTTTGACGACATCTTCCACAGCATTAATACTGAAATTATCCATAATTTCCATTCCCCCAGGAATAATGCCAGAACTGATAATATCTGACACAGTTTGTCCGGTAGATTCAATATTAGGAAATCCTGCTAAAAGCACGCAAACTGATTCGGGAGATTTGAGAATTCTGAGAGTAATTTCTGTAGCTATTCCCAGGGTACCTTCGGAACCTACAAATAAACCTGTTAAGTCATAACCAGGCATCTCTGGAATTTGTCCGCCAATATCAACTATTGAGCCTTCGGGAGTAACTATTTTTAATCCTAAAACATGATTAGTTGTTACACCGTATTTGAGACAATGAACCCCCCCAGAATTTTCCGCAATATTCCCACCGATAGAACAAATAATTTGACTAGAAGGGTCAGGAGCGTAATAAAAACCAGCTCCACTAACTGCTTGTGTCACCCAATTATTTATAATTCCTGGTTGTACAACAACTTGTTGATTTTCTAAGTCTATTTTCAGGATTTTTTGCATTAATGAAGTGACAATTAAAACGCAGTTTTCTATTGGTAATGCCCCTCCAGAAAGACCCGTTCCTGCACCTCTAGGAAGCCAAGGAATATTTAAGCGATCGCATATTTTTACTGCTGCTGCGACTTGTTCAGTAGTGCGCGGTAATACTACTAATGCGGGGCGTTGGCGATAGCTAGCTAGACCATCACATTCATATACTAATAATTCTTCTTTGCGTTGAACTACGCCTTTTTTACCCACAACAGCTTCAAATTGTTTGGCTATTTGTTTCCAATTTTGTTTTGTTTGTTGTTGATTTTTGGTAAGCATTTAAGTTTTATTTATAATATTTGAACTTTAATTAGGATTTACACCAGCTTAAAAAAAGAATGCTACAAAAAGGTGCATCTCGATCAGAGATACTTAAAAAGAGATTCTCCAATTTATTTTAGATAGTTATATCTATTTATTTTTACCTTTTTTTTCTTCAATATTTTTTGCTTCTTTCCTCTTTCTTCTGACCTACGGACGTTGCATACAACGTCCCTACCATTTGTTACAAACACTTATCAAACTGGTATTACACAACGTATGAATTATCAACACTATATATCTATAACGTTATAGTTTTTATTCACTATATATAGCGTTTTTGTGTGAATCGTATTAAATTAGGATTTTTCAATTATACCATCTAATGAAGGGTTTTTTTAGGGAATGGTTTACTCCCATTTCTCACTAATTAATTTTAGAAACTGATTTATGGCCTAAAAATAGGCGTTTAAGAAAAAACAGAAAAATTTAGATATTATATTGAGAAATAAATATAAGGTAATATTTCATTCATAAATTGCCCTATAATATAATCTACTATTTATCTATAATTACTATATCTTTTTTCCATTCTTCTGGAATGCCGTAAATTTGAGATTTTTGACAACGTTTGAGATAAAGTTTTATAGCTTTGTCTTCCAGGTTGATGTGGAAAATATTTAAGAAAATTTCTTTTGCTGCTGAATATTTTTGTTGATAATAAAGAATAATAGCTTGTTCAAATTCAGTTTTGGTTTGAATTTTTAATTGCTTTTGTGCTTCACCATCTCCATCCAAAATTTCAAATACTGCAACTGCTTCTTTTTTCCCTTTTACTTTAACTCTATCTAAAAAATGATAATTATATTTATCTAATTCTTCTAAATCAAATAAAGTATTTCCACTGATTAAAATATTAGTCCATATAACTTAGTTAAATTTTCTAAACGAGAGGCTAAATTAACAGCATCACCGATCACTGTAGTATCAATAGACATAGGCGTGAAAAAGATATAGACTTTTTGCACATAGCAGGCAACAGGCAACAGCTCCGGAAAGTAACAGGGAATAGATTTTTAGGAAAAAGGTACGAAAAATGATTTAGGGAACTGACTTTTACAACTCTAGCTTATGTTAAATAAAGGGTAAGTTTATTTTCACCAGATGTCTAATTCTTTTCCCACCTCCCACAGTTCCTAACATTAAATCATCGGTATTGATTCCAATTCCAATTCTAATGGATTGCTGTTGAATTTCTTGACGTTCTTGATTATATATAGCCAGACGCTTTAACATATTAATTCCGGGATTAATTGCATCATGTACAAGTTGCCGATAAAAAGAGCGCAAGGAGCAGTTATCTAATTGGTTAATTAAAACTAAATGGCAATCTCTTAAAGACTTTATTTACGCTATATCCACAAAAAAATTTCAACATTTTATTCACAAGTGGGAGATTAAAGACGAATCATTTACAAGTTATCCAGTAATTAGTCAAAATGAAATATTAACTAGTGAATATGAACCAATAAACCAAAATAAATTTCCTCACAAACAAATAAGAATCTCAAATAATTTGTTCATGGTAATATTTTTTTGTCGCAGCTATTATTGTTGGAATTGTTCTTTATTTCAGATAAATAACTTTAAACAAGTTCGGAGTTATATCATGTCCGGTTAAACAGTGATAAATAAATAACTACGGAGTCCTCAGGAGTCAGTCCTCAGGAGTCAGGAGGAAAGAGGTAATAAAGAAGAACAACAGGAGAAGAAGGAGAAAGTTTTTTTATAACTAATTATCCGGACATGATATTAAATAAAATACAAGAATTTTTACTTTTTATATTTGCAGCAGGGTCTATTTGAGACTTTGTTACCAGTTTTTTAGGTATAATTGGTGTATTTGGAGTAACTGATTAACTGATTGGAGACAAGAACATATTCCTATTTATATCACTGCTCTTGCTGGTAGTGCTTTAATTTTAGGGTTGAGCATAAATGCAGAAGATATTTGGTCAAAATCTGGAAATAATAAATACAAAATTTTAATCCTATAGTCATACATAAAACCCCCTTACCAAAACAAGTCCGTTTCGCTTTAAAGTTAATTTTCAAGCTGATAAAAATACAAAGTAAACAAGACTTATTAGTAGAACCAAAAAAATCAATACAGAAATTAGCGATCGCGTAAATAATGCCATGATTAAAGGAATGGAAATTCAACCTGAATACCGCCCTCAAACTGTACAGGAATGGTTGACATTACTTCAAGTTCAACCTCAGAGTATTATTTCTCAAATATCTAAGGTTTCTCGAACAATTATGTCTCAAATGGCTACCTTAAATATTCCAGGTATCAAACCTCTTTATCAAAATTATGTCAAAACTTTTGATCGAGGAGAAACAAATATATTACTAACTGGAACAGGTATATTCATATTTATTGTTGCGACTTATATCTATTCTCCCAAACTTAATTTTCCTATAATTTCTCACCCTTCACCCCCTCAACCTATTCCTATTCCACAACAAAAATCTCATCCCACTATACAACCTCAAAAATCACCCCAACCTTTACCCGAAACTAATATTCCAGATATTTCCCAAACAACTATTAACTATGATGAATTAGGGTTTGCTGAAAAAATCTTTTGGTAAGGGTAGAACCCAGAACTAAGAACTCAGGAGAAATGGGAATTAATTAGGAGATAGTTGTAAGAATTGTCCCTTGATTTTTTTGCCCTTGTTTGCCCAAAATACTAACTTTTTGAGCTTTTAGACCGAAAATCTGGGATTTTTTTCCACCTAAAAAGACACTTGCATTTATCTGTCAATGCTTTGAGAGTTAATCAGCAAGTCCTAATTATTGAAGCTTTCACTCCGGATTAGTCGCTAAATAGAAAATACAAGAAAAATAACATCGATTAATTGCTAGATTTATTACTTCTCAAGTATTCCAAATATTAATCATGAATCAAGGGAAAAGCATCAGGATAAGCCTGCCAAACTTTCCTCACAAAATGTTGTAATTTTTGGTGTGAAATTTGCAGATTTTTCTCTTGACTATCTAGCAATTCTAATTCAGTCAAAAGTGGAATAAACTCTGTATCAATAGCTTCCCTGAATAAACATATTGGCCAAACCAAATCAGCTCCATCTCGCAAATCCCATAAACTTGATTTTTCTAAATTTTTTTGATGATTTTCACACCTAACCTCTGAAGTAGATAATTTCAACAACAAAGGACGAACCCAACACATTTTGCGTGTTTCTAATACTTGAATTACTTCTGCATATAAACAAGTATTTTCATACTCCAAACACACAATTTGGCTAGATTGAAAATTAGGGATTAAATTTGTCAATACTGGCTTCATATACGAAATATCCTCATATAGTAGTCTTAAATTTACAGAAGTTTTCGACTAAATTAAGTACAAATTTTGATAATTTTTGGGAATAAGAAATAGCGATCAATCTTAAACTGTTCCTAACTATCGGTGCAAACTTTTATAAGTTGTGCAGAAATACAGAAAAGGTAAAAAAGATAGGAACTTCAAATTTTGGTAGTTCTGCAAATGTAGTGATATTGATAAGTAAATCCCTTTCACTTTTAGAAACAAAACTATAAAAATCACTACTTGTACATCACTACTCAAATATTTAATCTTATAATGTTATAGAAGTCAAAGGAAAGAGCGCGGATATATCAAAAACTTAAAACTCAGGCAACACCAGATTTTTCCTTGTTCCTTCTTCCTTCTGCCACATATCCACATATGAAATATGAAAAATAATGCTACGTAATACCTCCCTTAAAACTCTTTGACAAGAAAAAGGATACATAGCAAAAATTTTAGTATTTCATATTAGTTTTGGATTTTTTCCAAATTATTGATAATTATCATACTATACCATTTTGAAAAAAAATTATTACAAATAGTGTAGTTAAGGAATAAGGCTTGAGTTATCTAGAAACATAGTCATTTTATTCTAGATTTTGGCAATAAATTTATTGATTTTCAGACAGCGAAAGATCAATTTACATTAGTTTTAAATAATGTAGTTTCGTCAATACATACAATATCACAGTTTAGAATGAAACAGCCCAGAACTAGATGTGAAATCAAACAAAAGAGGGAAGAAGTTAGAAAAAAGCAATAACAATAACAATAATATATTTTCTCACTCAATTAGCTCGATAATTTTTAACAAAAACAAACCAACTCCATACCAAAATTATCTATTATTTGTAGCCAACATTTATCAAGCTAGTATTATATATATTTTTTTGACAGTATTCAGGTGTGCTGAAAATTGAGGATAATCAAGAATCGTTCAAAATCACTATAAATAAATAAAAGCCTTTTCTATATTCTTGGCTATAGAATATTGATGTTGTCATCAAATTCAAAAACTTTAGACTCACAATGAAAATTAATTATTCACCCTGATTGGCGAGAAAAAGTATATTTATTAATCCTCCTTCTTTCTTCTCTGATTTACCAAATAATCAAGATTTATAGCCTCTGATTTAAAGAATAGATAAATCACAAAAATCTTATTCGCCAACTCTATCCATTTTCAGGAGAAGTAATTATTAATGATTAATTGTTAATTATTAATTGTTGAATGCCCATCTATATTTTTAAGTGCTGCTTCTAAATCCATAGTTAAGTTTTGTGCCTGCTTTTTCCCCGATCCATAAATATAATCATTTACAGATAAAGGAACACCAATACGAACCATAACATTACAAGCACGGCGTGGAATAACTGGGTTGTAATTCAAAGATATAGGCACTATTTTAACACCAAGATTTTGTTGATAAGACTCAGCTTGTAATCCTATTCTAGCTAATCCTGTTTTGAGAGAATGAACTTGATTATCGCGATAAATTTTACCTTCAGGAAATATCACTAACATTTCCCTCTTTAACATTAATTCTACTCCATAGCGAAAACAAGAAACTGCCGGATTTTTTGGATTAAGAGGAAACCCGCCCAAATGTCTAATCAACCATCCTTGTAAACATTTCATTTCATCCATACTAACCATAAATCTTAGGTCTCGACCAGTCACTAATCTACCTGTAGTATAAGGTATGATTAACCCATCCCAACGAGAACGATGAGTGGGAGCTAAAATCACAGGTCCATCTTTCGGAATATTCTCTTTTCCAATAATATTTATTTTACGAAAATACAACGGCATTACTATATGACGACCTAAAAAATAAGACAAAGATGCTAACCAAGGAGAAATGCTAGAAGGTTTTGAGTTTACTGGAGAATGTAATTTCCTTAAATAAGCTTGGATAAAGTCAAGATTTATCATAGTTTTTTTAGCTCAATCATCTAATTTAATTTCTTGACTCTAAGGTAAACTTTATTCCTGTTCTAGTGGCATCCTTAAATGACACTTCTTATACTGTCAGCTATAGAAATTAACACTTCAGTTATCATCTTTTTTATTTTTATCTGCCTATTTTATGTAAACATTCAGCTATTAGTAGTCAGCACTTCCCTGTGGGATGCTACGCAAACAGCAATCAGTAATCAATAATTACTTCTCAGATTTGGCAAGGGAACACATGGCAGTAACTTTTTATTCAAAATCAATTTCAAAGGTTGCTTTTACCTTCCACAAAATTAGCTGAACTCCGCAGTTACGACCTTATGAGGCTAGCTAATAGCTGGCTGCTGAATGCTGACTATTTTATAGTAGAAGGAAGAAGGCTTTAATTATCTAGAAGAGAAGAAAAAATCTTGTTTTATCTGAGTTTTAAACTTTTGATATCAAATCCGGTAGCATCTGTATAAAATCTTTTGAAGTAGGAGTCAGGAGTCAACCCACCCCTAACCCCTCCCAGGAGGGGAAGTCAGGAGTCAGGAGGGAAAAAAATTTATAAAGATTTGGTAATGGTGAAGATGGAGAATGTTTTTATACCAAATTCAACAGATTTGATATGATATATCTTAATACCAAATCTCAAAAAGTTTGCTATATATCTTTGTAATGTGGAGATAGGGAGATGGGGAGTTAGGCAGTAGTTATATAGCAATCAAACATAGGATTACTATTCAGAAATGGTATAACCTTTCCTGAGACTGCTATATTTTCAAAGTTAATTTACTTTACTTAGATAAACACAAAAATTGCTCATTATCTGTCATTGTGGATAGCAGGTTTCACCACAAAATAATTCCCTTTCTTGTTTACCGAAGGTGAGCAAACCAAGACTGTAATTCTTGACGACAAACAGATTCCATTATTCCTCCCAATACAGCCAGACGATGATGAGAAAAAACACTATCTGGAAAATTAGCAACAGTTCGTATTGTGCCAGTTTTCGGATCGTCTGCTCCATAAACCAATAAACCTATTCTTGCCTGCAATATTGCCCCCGTACACATCGGGCAAGGTTCGAGATTAACGTAGAGAGTACATTTATTTAAGTGCCAATTCCGCAAAATTTGTCCCGCTTGTCGCAAAGCCAATATTTCTGCATGAGCAGTAGGGTCAAAATCTCGCTGCCGTCGGTTTTGAGCTTCTGCAATCAACTTGCCATCTGAGTTTACTATGACAGCTGCAACTGGTACTTCTCCAGCATTACCAGCAATTTTGGCCAATTCTAATACTCGACTCATCCACTTTTGATGGACTAGATAACTTGGATGGTCAATCATCTAAAATCTCCGATAAAACCTGACAGGATTTTAGCAATAGACTTGGGCTTAGACAATCTAGCAACTTGTTTATCTAACAATAGTGCAGGATAGCGGAAATAACTGACCAGACAAAATCCTAAAACAATTACAAATCAATACTTTTGACTTTTAACTTCCATGTAGTGGTACTAGGTCGTTGTTCACCTGGGACGGGAGAAAACTTAAATCCATCAACCATAGTACAACAAGAAAATACTAGTTCAATATAAGCAGGATGTTAAAGGATTGACTAAAAAACAGGTGGTATTACAGTAAATCGAAATAATAAGGTTTGAGATTAGTTAAATAAAGCTGTTAGATATCTAGTAACCTGGTGTACTGAAAACAAAATATCTATCAACTTCTAAAAATATGAGTAATCAGCCTTTGCAAATAAAATGGCAAATTGTTAAAGAGTATAGCGATATTCTTTACCACAAAACTGATGGAATTGCCAAAATAACTATTAATCGTCCCCACAAACGCAATGCTTTTCGTCCTAAAACTGTGTTTGAACTTTATGATGCTTTTGTTGATGCTCGTGAAGATCCAAATATTGGAGTAGTTTTATTTACAGGTGCTGGACCTCACACAGATGGTAAGTATGCTTTCTGTGCTGGTGGAGACCAAAGTGTAAGAGGTACAGCAGGTTATGTTGATGAGACTGGAGTACCACGACTGAATGTATTGGACTTACAACGCTTAATTCGTTCCATGCCCAAAGTTGTCATTGCTTTAGTTGCTGGATATGCTATTGGGGGGGGTCATGTTTTGCATATTATTTGTGACTTAACTATTGCTGCTGACAATGCAATTTTTGGTCAAACTGGACCTAAGGTAGGTAGTTTTGATGGTGGGTTTGGGGCAAGTTATTTAGCTAGAATAGTTGGTCAGAAAAAGGCACGAGAAATTTGGTTCCTCTGTCGGCAGTATACAGCTCAAGAAGCTTTGGAAATGGGCTTGGTTAACTGTGTTGTACCTATAGAGGAACTAGAAATAGAGGGCATTAACTGGGCTTCAGAAATTCTGGAAAAAAGCCCGATCGCTATTCGTTGTCTCAAAGCTGCTTTTAATGCTGACTGTGATGGGCAAGCTGGTCTACAAGAATTGGCTGGTAATGCTACTCTTCTTTACTACATGACAGAGGAAGGAGCTGAAGGTAAAAAAGCATTCCTAGAAAAACGACCTCCAGACTTTCGCAGATACCCTTGGTTACCTTAGAGATTGTTTGTCAAGAATTATAAAGTGTTTTTACTCCTCACCAATTCAGTATTTCAAAGCACAAAGTTTGGGATAAATAACCAAGTAGTTACAATTTAAAGAGCGTTCTTTTCCCTTACAAAACTTTACAAAAAGTCTCTTAGAGTCAGGATAAAAATGTAGCTTTTTTTTGACATGGATAAGTTACTGAGACCTTAACTTATATTTCTCATAATAACTAACCCCAATTTTGTTAGTTAGTTGAGCTAAAAAAAATTGGAGACAAACCTTGTTCTTATAGATAGAAGGGTATCAAGTACCCTCTTGAAAGAAACAAGGCTTTTAACTTTCATTTTAGGTAAAACTAACTACTTCCAAATTTTGATCGATTTGCTGATTCCAGATAGCTATGCTCTCAATATTTTCCCAGGATTTATTGAAGGGAGAAGAAGCTAATGAACAGGCTTTCCAATTACTCTCAACTGGTGTAGTTAACTTTTGACAAACACCACCACGTCTTCCTTCTGGTAAATAGTATCGGCAATTACGACAAACTAAAGTGGGTTTCATAAAAAATTTTCCTAAATTTAATTGAGTCTATCTTAATTATTTTGAATCCAAGAGACTCGTGGTTTTAATCCATTAAATCCATTGTGACACCTAGATTATGAATATCCCTATCAATTAAATAAAATTTATATTATTTTTATAATTACTTTATAAACAGAAACATTTATGTGAAATCTAGTACGTAAAAAATGTATTAATTCATACATTTTTTCGGTAAACTTGATAGGGATCAAGTTAAAAGATAAGTCAGATCGAAGTAAAATAGATAATATTTAAACCAAGTAATGGAAAATATTTTTGGCTTAAAGCCCATAAAGATAGACTCAAAAAACTATCAAAAATTTCTAGTCACCCACTTAATATAAAAATTAATGTTTTTGTCTTTTCAATTACATTTGAGGAGTTAAAATTATGAAATAATTAAAAATTAACTTGATGACCACTGTTTAGTGGCACAAATTGCACATACTGACCAACGTTGAATTTCTCCCGGGGGTGTAGGACATTGGCATTGAGGACATAGAGGTAAACCTTGAAAGCGGGTATTGATAGTTTTAGCCCAATTTTTAAATGTGGTTTGAGGACTTTGATTTTTATGAGTCGAGTCTTTCAAGGTTGCTTTTTGAGATTTAGGAATCATGCTAGGATGCTGTAGCCAATCATTTTTTTCAGTTTGCCTTGATTTATGAGAGTGAATTGTATGCCAGTGAGCAGCAGAAAACCTGATATTGTCTAGGGGTGTGGGTAAAAAATGATTGAGCTTATCTAAAAGTTGGGGCACCCGAAAACTAAGTTCTTGAGATAAAGCAGCACTAGATGTTGCAACATATAAAACTCCCCGGTCTATATATAGAGGCTTAGTTTGGGTAGCCATAACTCCTAAAACTTGTTCCCAACATTCCATCAGTTTCAGAAACTGTTGTTGTTGAGGCGATCGCTCCATAATTTGGAGATAGCCTAAAATCTGATTGAGAGATTGAAAATCCATAGTCGTTTTACAATAGTTGGGACATTCTATCTCAAATATAAAATTTATTGAGTCGGTAACAGGAGTTCTCAAATGAGTCAAAGTTCTTTGGTTAAGTCCACTAAAAGCTCTACAGACCAATTGAATCCCACTTTGCAAGCTGTAATGGACAGTTTAGATGTACAACTAGAAGCAGAATTAACAAGATATCGCAAGTACCGCAGGCGAACAGAACAATCACAAGTTTCTCAGCAAAATAGTAATAAACAAATTTATAAAACACCCGAATTAATTTCTGTATCACCGGTAGATGACCAAACAGCATCCCCATTACCTTTATCAGAACCAAAATTATCACTAGAAGACTCTGAAATATCTAACACTTCCGCCAACAAAAATTCACCAGTAGCGATCGAACCTCCAACTCCATCAGAACTTACTATGGCCAACAGAGCTGATGCAGAAAATCAGGATGGTGAGAAACAGACATCTCAACTAGGTACAGATAATTCCACAGCGCCAGATGACAACCTTGAATCTTCAGAACAACTTCTACAGAGTTTAGACAAATTAAAATCGCGTCGTCAGGAGCAACCTACTTACTTAGCAAGTTTGTTTACTCCTCTAGGAATAGTTTCCATGTTTCTATTTTTGATTTCTTGTACAACTTTGGGTTATGTTGTGATGAATCCATCAGGTCTGAAAAATCTTGGTTTAGACCGTTTGTTAAAAGATACTTCAGCTCAAAAAGATACAGATTATACTACTGGTGGTAATGGTCAAAATAGAGAGGAGCAACCTTTACCAAAATCTCCTGACTTGGCATCTCAAGAATTTGTAGATTTAGATTTGAATACC
Organism: Okeania sp. SIO2F5; assembly: GCF_010692685.1. Classification (NCBI taxonomy): domain Bacteria; kingdom Bacillati; phylum Cyanobacteriota; class Cyanophyceae; order Oscillatoriales; family Microcoleaceae; genus Okeania; species Okeania sp. SIO2F5. The sequence goes on from NZ_JAAHGU010000026.1 coordinate 12,551, forward strand.
CTAAGTAATGTTAATCCTAAATCTAGCCAGTTTCCATCTCCCACTGCAACATTGAAACCTGTGGTACCACCTCCAATATCCGGAAGTACTAATACTGTGGCACAACCTACCTATAAACCAAGGGCAGAACTTGATAATCTCAGCAGCACCTTATTGCCTCAGTCTACTCAATCTCCTAATCAACAATCTGTTGTAACTACTCCATCTTCTCCAGTACCATCTCCAACAGTAAAAAATTCTGACAGTTCTGAAATAACTACTCCTATACAGTCAGATAATGGTTGGTATTATGTTGTTGTAGATTATGTGAATGAAGAGTCTTTGTACAATGCACAGCAAATAGTCTCAGATGCTTATATTCGTGAAACGACTAATGGTATGAAGATACAAATGGGGGCTTTTTGGGACCCAGAAAAAGCAAAGAAATTTCTCCAAGAATTACGGCAGGAAAGAGTTGATGCGAAATACTATAAGTTACCACCTGAGAATTATTAAAATGACTTGGGCAAATAATTTTAGTCACCAGTCAGAATTGAAAAGTTAACTCTGTTGAAGTAATAGGTAATATGATGTAGTTGATATGGATTGAAATATCACTACTAACTACTGAAAAAAGAATCAACTGGATACAGAGCTAAGAAACTTAATCCGTAGAAATGGAAAAATGCTTTGAGTCTGGCAAAGCTTCATTCATCAATAGACATCTCCTCCAAAAGAGGGAATAGGCAATAGATAATAGGTAATAGGGGAAATAATTGATAATTTATGGATAATAATTGATTTTATTTTTGATTCTTACCAGAGGTCTAATAGGCTTGTAATGCATCAGTTTTGACTTCTGCGAAGCAGTTAGCTTATTGACTACTAAATTATAGTGAGGTTTTTCACCAGATTTATATGACTCCTAAAGCTTATTTTCGGCGTTGCATATTTGGGGGATAAATTGTAGGTTCACATGAAAGAGTAAGTAGGCTTTACCTATTCCTAAAAATTCATCCCTGAATTCAGCAGCCCTATTTTATTACTCAATTAACTATAGCAATAGACAGGTAGATTAGGACAGAGACTAATGATGCTCCAAATCAGGGGGGTAGTTGTGTATAGTAATGCTAAAGGAAGCACCGGGAGTGTGGGGAACACCGGGAGTGTGGGAAAAATTAAAAAATATATATCCTCACAATTACCATGCAGGACTACCATCAGGGTAAATGTTTTTCTCGCTGTTCCCTGCTATAGATAAATCAAAATATAATAAATAATAATGAAGAGGGATAGTCTTTATGGGACTTTTAGACCGTGTTTGGCGGGTAATTCGTGCTAATATTAATACTTTAATTTCTGGTGCGGAAGATCCAGAGAAGGTTCTGGAACAGACAGTGACAGATATGCAAAATGACCTGGTGAAACTACGCCAGGCAGTGGCACAGGCGATCGCTACTCAAAAACGTACAGAACGACAATGTTCTCAAGCTCAGTCTACTGCAGATGAATGGTATAGGAGAGCACAGTTAGCTCTGCAAAAAGGCCAGGAAAATTTGGCACGGGAAGCTCTAACTAGACGCAAATCTTACCAAGAAACTGCTACATCAATGAAAGTTCAGGTGGAACAGCAAAAACAGGTAATGGAAAAGCTGAAGCAAAATATGAGACAGCTGGAACAAAAAATTAGTGAGGCTAAACTAAAAAAGAATATGTATATTGCCAGGGCACGTTCTGCTAAGGCCTCGGAAAAGCTAAATGAAATTTTGGGCACTGTAAATACTGGTAATGCTTTGAGTGCTTTTGAGAAGATGGAAGAGAAGGTAATGCAGCTTGAGGCTAAGTCTGAGGCGATCGCTGAGTTGGGAACTGATAGTTTAGAAAAACAATTTGCTTCTTTGGAAGAAGGTAATGATATTGAGACTGAGTTGGAGGCGATGAAGGCGGAAATGTTGCCTGGGGGAAGTAATTCTCAGTTACCAATTCAAGATGGTTCTAATCTCAGAAAAACAGAATCATAATTTGAAGCTATATGGAATCAATTTACATGAATTATAGAGGTTTTCTTATTTGGGTTTAAACTATGAAGAAGAATCTGTCTTTTTACTTGAAGTATTCTAGCTACTCAAGATAACTAAGGTTCTGGGGATTCTTATTATACTGTTTTGCTTTAAACAAACTAATCTTGCTAAAGGACAAAGCAACAGACTTTTTCTCATTCAGCTAAACCCATCTTCAATATTTCAGTCTTAATATCTATGTCCGATGTTTTTCGTTGATACTTAATCTAAAAATCATTACCACTCAGCAAAGTCCTGATTTTTATGGGTAGTTCGCGGAGAAAGAAAGACTTAAAATGAATGTATAGCTATGGGGAGAGTATCCTTATCTATTACTAATGAAAAATTTGGCTTATAGTAGTTAGTATTGGCCAGTAAGAGCTAGAAGCTAAATTAAATATCAAAGGAAAAATAAAATTATGGGATTATTTGATAGAATTGGTCGCCTTGTCAGAGCTAATGTTAATGACATGGTAAGTAAAGCTGAAGATCCTGAGAAGGTTCTAGAGCAGTCTATTATTGATATGCAAGAGGATTTGGTGCAGTTGCGTCAGGCTGTTGCTAGTGCTATTGCTACTCAGAAACGTAGCCAACAACAATATAATCAAGCTCAATCTCAAGCTAATCAATGGTACTCCAGGGCACAGTTAGCTCTACAAAAAGGAGATGAAAATTTGGCCAAGGAAGCTCTACAGCGTAAGAAGACTTATTCTGAGACAGCAGACACTGTAAAAGTATCTTTGGACAGTCAAACAAGTCAGGTAGAAGTTTTAAAGCGGAATTTAACTGCTTTGGAAGGTAAGATTTCTGAAGCTAAGGCGAAGAAGGATATGCTGAAAGCGCGAATGACTGCTGCTAAAACTCAGGAGCAACTCAATAATACCATGGGTTCTCTGAATACTAGCGGGGCAATGGCAGCTTTTGACAGGATGGAAGAAAAAGTTTTACAAATGGAGGCCCGTTCCCAAGCTACAGCAGAGTTAGCTGGTGGCAGTGGTTTGGAAGAGGATTTCCGAAAGTTGGAAGCTAGTAGTGATGTTGATGATGAGTTAGCGGCGATGAAGGCACAACTCTCTGGAGGTTCTGTAAGTCAGAATCAACTACCTGCGTCAAATCAGGGTTCAGCAGAAAAATCGGAGGTTGATGCTGAACTGGAAGATTTGCGTAAACAACTTGACAAAATGTAATTTTTGTTTATTTTCTAAATGTGCTGATATTTCGGCAATACTTTGAGCCTTGATGGATATTATAGCGATTTTCAAATATATAGACTACAGTGGCCTCCTAATCGATACTCCCTAATCCAAGAGAATTTTGTAGTCTACTTAAATGAAAAGTGTTATAAGTATAATCTGTCAAGGCATTTTTCTGTTAAATTACACAATTTTGGGCAAAAATACTGAGGTTTTACTATTGGCATAGTTATCAGATTGGGCTATGTACTATATGGGGTAGTGCAGAGCGCAAAGTGTGGGAATGGTAATTAGATCATTCCAGTTCCAAGGGGCGATATAGCTGCCGCTAGGCTCCGCCAACGCCAGCCCCGATCTTTGGGCTGCAGTATTGTCCTTGCGACTATGAACCCAAATCCAATTAAAGTAGGCGATACGCCTGACGCCACGCTCCGCGAACGCTAACCTCACTGTTACTTCCGTTTGCTGCCAGACCTTACCAAACTTATTCTGGGGTGCGATGCCACCGACCTATCTGCTGTCGGACAATTCTATTAGTTCGTTCTAATTGCTGAGTCTGGTCTTTACCGATGATATGTTCTACTTCTGGTGGTAAAACTCGTTCATACCCACCCCAATCATCTGTATAACAATGTTTACAGCTAGTTTTTCCTTCTGTATTGGCGATTAATTCTGTATCGGAACTCGTGACTTTGTTTGCCAACTCTAGTAGCCAAAATTAATCCACGTTCTGGATCCTTGAGTCATGCCAATCCCACAATCCCCTTCTGTTAATTCATTTGCCTGAGAATGTTTTTGTGTCTTGAGTGCGTCTTACATTCTGGGGAGACCTCACCAATTAGCACTCGCTTTTTTTAGACGAATGACCAAAACTCATAACTGCTGATTTGTGAGGTTTCAATATCTTGGACATAAGCATGATGAATCATCTGTCCTTTTTGAGAGGTAGCTCTCACCAAACTGACTACCGTATTATCGGCCAGATTCACGCTCTCGACTAATTCCTCTTAAACTACTACCCTCAACGTGAGCCTGTAGAACCATGGGCATTTTCTCTGGTTCAACTTTTCGCCGATAGTAGAGAGTGTCAAAAGTATCGGTGTTTGCCCAGCATTCCGCAGGAAAAGTTTGTAGGCATTCAGGACAATAATATCGTTGACTTCCTTTGCTAGTCTTTCCATGTTTATGAGTTTTCTGATGGCCACACAGAGGACATTCCATGATGATTGAGAGTATTTAGGGACAATACTCATCTGATCATTCCCACACTTTCGCACAGGCACTACCCTATATGGCAATAGACAGATAGGTTAGGACATAGAGTAATAATGATCTTTAGACAGGGAAATATTTTTCCTACTGTTTCCTGTTCCCTGGTATAAATAACTTAGATTTGCCTCTCCTCAATAAATCAGCTAAAAGTGATTATAGGACTATTAAATTTAAGCTCATTTATGTATTATTCAATAATAAGTAAAATTTATGCCTTCTACTTTCATTAAATATTTATTAACCTAATTATGTCTAAATTACGCTGGCTAATTCTCAGTTCTTCTGCTTCTGGATTTGGTCTTTGTTCAGTTTTATTCGCCATCTTTACAGTGTTTAATGAATTAAGTATTTTAAACGTTTTGGTGCTGATTTTGGTCTTAGTTTTTTTGATGCTTAATTTAGTATTTACAGCTCATTATTTTTCTCAAATTTCCCGAGAACTATACATTAGAGATAAAATGCAAACACAAATGAAGATGAGGGCTAAACCTACAAGGTATCGATATTAAATTTTGAGTCAATCATTACTGTAATATAGTTGTCGGGAATATGGAACAGACTATTTATAGTAAATACTTACTAAATTAGTACAATATCATGTCTGTTTAATTAGCGATAAAAAAAATATATTCTCACTTCAACGGCAAATCTTCCTCATTCTTCCTGCTCCCCACTCCCTGCTCCCTTATTCTTATTTATCAGTATTCAAACAGATATGATCTAATACAACAATCTTGGACAAAATATTGATAGGTATATTTATAAAAAAAAGACACTTTTTATCAAGTCATAAAATTGCTAAATAAGGCAGAAGGTTAGTTTAAGTTGTTGCAATTTTCAGGAAAAATACGTTAAAAAGTATCTACACTTGCTAATTTATTACTAGGGCTAATTACTAAAAATGTTTGACTTTATTAATCCTATTCTTGGTCGTCATCCAGAACAAATCAAGGCTAACGTTGAAATTTATACTTGGCAAACTTGTCCCTATTGTATAAGGGCAAAACTTTTGCTGTGGTGGAAAGGTGTCAACTATACAGAATACAAAATAGATGGCAATGCAGCTGCCAGAAATACTATGGCTGAACGTGCGAATGGATATCGTACTGTGCCACAGATTTTTATCAATGACCAACATATTGGTGGCTGTGATGATATTTATACTCTAGATGGAAAGGGTGAGTTAGATCCTTTATTGAGTAAGCCTGCTGCTGCATAAATTTGGGATTATTTGAGAGTAAGAAAAAATTAAATTATTATAGCGCTACGTGCTAGGGAATAGGGAACAGGGAACAGGGAATAGAGAACTGTAAAATGGTTTTTCCTGTGGAAACGCTCTGCGAATAAGATTGAAAAATGTCTTAACCAATTTTTGTAGTGGTATACACTTTAATTTATAGCAGTCGAAGCAAATGGCGCGGACAGATCAAAAGCTTAAAACTCAGACAACATAATATTTTTCCTTCTTCTTTCTTCCTTCTTCCTTCTTTCTTCTGCTATAGCAATAGATTTGCTGCAAATTTATCTAAATTATTTAACCGCCATTTAGCATCTAGTCGGCGGTTTGTTTGTAATTCTAAAACTCTTATTCCACTACTTGGTAGAGTATTTAAAAGTTGTCGTAATTGCTGCCAAGAAGATATATTCTGATGTTCTACACCATAAGTATTACAGAGAGCAGCAAAATTAATATCTTGGGGAGTAGCGAAAAATTCTGTAAAAGGTGGTTCAAATTTAGCTATTGGTAACATTTCAAAAATTCCTCCTCCCTGATTATTAATCAAAATAATAGTTAAATGACCGACTAATTTATTTCTCAGTAAAAAACCATTAGTATCATGTAAAAGTGCTAAATCTCCTGTTAACAAAACACTGCTTTGTTGACGATGAGCAATACCTAAAGCAGTTGATAAAGTACCGTCTATTCCGTTTGCACCTCGATTGAAAAATGGCTTGATTTGGGAATTATTAGGAACCCAGAAAAATTCTACATCTCTGACTGGCATACTATTAGCAATAAATATTGGTGTACCTTGGGGTAATATTTGAGAAATTAACCAAGGTATTTTAGGTTCAAATATTTGATTAATTGCTGCCATTTTTTTGTTGATCGCCTCTCTAACTTTTACTTCAGCATTGCACCACAAATTTAAGTAATTGCCATCGGAATTACTATGGAAAAGTTTAGGAGTAAAAATTTTAGCTAGTTGTTCTACTGAAAGTTGTAAATGATTTGTCTTCCCATGGAGCGGGTCAAAATTATCCTCGCTTTGATCGATGATTAATCTATGAGGGTTAGTTGTTTCTAGCCAAGTTCTTAATTGTTTACTTGTTGGTAATTCGCCGATTTGTAAAACTATTTTAGGAATAAGTTTTTGTGCTATTTCCTGATTTCTTAAAATTAAATCATAAGTACTAATCAAATAGGGATTTAACCTAGGATAGTTTCTCAGAGGAGATAAACCTTCAGCTAAAACTGGGAAGTTGAGAATTTGAGAAATTTGAGCGATCGCCTGACAATATTTTTGAGGATTTTTGGGTTGTGCTAAACCTGCAATAATTACGCCTTTGCCAGATTGAAGTTGATTTTTTAAATCTAATGTTAAGTCAAAATTAGGCAAAAATTCTGTTGTGAAAATTGGTTGTACTGTAGCAAAAAAGTTTTGGGGGAATTTTGCTTCTAAAGTAATAACTTCTGGTTGGGGTATAGGAGGTAAAGGGTCTCGAAAAGGAATATTAAAATGCACAGGTCCTGGTGTTGGTAAAATTGTTTTTCTCCAACCATGAATAATTGTTTGTCTTAAATATTCAAGTATTTTTAGTTCTATAGAAGGCAAACTTAGTTCAACTTGCCAGTTGGGATAACTGCCATACAATTTAACTTGATCTATTGTTTGACCTGCATGACAATTTCGTAATTCTGGAGGTCTGTCTGCCGTTAAAACTAATAGTGGAATACGACTTTCTTTTGCCTCTATTATGGCAGGATAAAAATTGGCAGCAGCAGTACCAGATGTACAAACTATTACCACAGGTTGATAATTTTTCCTTGCTATTCCTAGAGCAAAAAATGATGCGGAACGTTCATCAAGAATAGGAATTGTTTCGATTTTTGGGTGAGTGGCAAAGGCAAATGTTAGAGGCGTGGAACGGGAACCAGGGCTAATAATTGCTGTAGTTAATCCTAGATATTGTAATGTTTCTACTAAAATTGATGCCCAGACTGTGTTTATATTTCTAAAATCAATTGGCATTTTTGAGTTTTGAATAGTAATAGGGTACTCATCACAAAAACTAATACCAAATTGATAAGAAGTTGCATAGAAAAATATTTTAATCGGGGTTGACTGTAGATCGAGATAGACAAGTTAATAAATTTCATAATTCTGTGCCACCTCACATAAAATTGGTATAACACCTACTACCTACCACCTAATTCTTGCAGCCTCACATAAAATTGGTATCAGGGTTATAAAAGTACCTGAAACAATAGAATATCAATTAACTGAACCTTTGCCTCTCTCTATATCTAACTACTTCTGTTATTTACTTTAGTTTCCGACTTTTTCTTTTTAGCTTTAGACTTTTTTGGAGTCTCTTCTGGAGGCGGACCATAATCTCCATCTGGAAAATATTTTCGCTCAACTATATATTCTGGTTCCACTTCAATCCACAGCCGGGCACCCCCAGCTTGACTTTTATTAGGTTGATGAGGTTGATAAACGATTTGGCAAGGTCCGTTAATTTTCAGGGCGTGGCAATATTTTTTTTTATCCCCCACTTTCACAGCAATTGCTGGATGAGAAGTTCCATTGTCTCGGTTGTAATCAATATTCTTCCGTATAACATGAACAATAGTTTTGGCTTTGCGTTGAAGTTTGTTCCAAGTAGGTTGTGGACCACGACTACCTGGTGTAATCTCTGGCATTCCCCGATGGTTAAGGGGAATCATCCAAAGTCTTTTAAATTTATAAGCTCCTTGAACCCGGCCTTGATTAAGTAAAGTTCGCAATCTACCTGTTGAGATATTTAGCAGAAAAGCTGCTTGTGTTGTGGTTGTTGTTGAGATAGTCATAACTATAACGTCTTAGTTTTGAAATTTGAGCGTATGATTTTTGATTGAATAAATTAATTTTAAATTTTGAAATACAATTTCATAAGTAGGGAGATAGAGAGAATCATATGTGAAGTTCTCTCCCGTTAAATCGGAGATTATAACGGGAGCTTCTAAAACAAGGATAACTATACCCAAATTAATGTTGAAGTCACGCCTGGCACTCCGGCAATCCCAAGAATTGTAGTACCAGCTACCGCCACGGAGCAATCTTCTATTACCTAAATAACATGGGAGCATGAAAGCCATCGTCTTTTAAGCGATGGATGAAAGGTGACTCGTCGGATTTTAATCCGAAGTATTTTATTTTACTATTTCCTCCAGTTTCCCAAGCACTTCCGTTAGTAGGCGCTCCATTATAATTATCGTGCCAAACATCTAGACACCATTCCCAGACATTCCTGTGCATATCGTATAAACCAAAGGCATTGGGAGGAAAACTTCCTACATCTGTTGTTTGTCCTCTTTTCCCCTCATAGTTAACTAACTCAGACGTTATAGTTTTTCCAAAATAGAAAGGAGTAGTCGTCCCGGCGCGACAGACATATTCCCACTGACTCTCGCTGGGCAGGGTATAAATTTTCCCAGTTTTCTCAGATAGCTTTTAACAAAACTCTATGGCGTTGTGCCAATTCACATTTTCCTACTGGGCGACTTTCTCTTTTAAAGTGAGAAGGATTATTTCCCATAATGGCTTGGTACTGGTTTTGAGTAATAGGATATTTACTCATATAAAAAGCTTGCAGAGTAACTTGATGTTGCGGACTTTCATTACTATCTCTTCCCGCCTCATTTTCCGGCGAACCCATGAGAAAACTTTCTCTAGGAATATAAACCATTTCTAATTTAATCCCATTACCCAAGTATGCGATTTTTTGCCTGGCAGTTCCCTGGGTGCGGTTAATAATTTTGCCAGAGTTGTTGACAGTAACTACTTCAAAAGTAAAGACTTCCCCTTTCGACTCCCACTGCCTTTTTTCCTCTGCATCTCTTTCTTGTTTTTACCTAGTCTTCGCTATTGGTTTTGTAACCTCTTTTAATTTCTATTCCCACTCCTTGAAGTTCTTCATTTTCCCTGTAATTACTCAAATTCGAGAAATTATCCCCACCAAACTTTTGATTTATCTCTTGTTCGGTTTTCCCTTTTGCCAAGAGTTTCTGTTTAACATTCGTTTCCCAATGTAAGGCACGTTGAATAGCAAATTCATAGAGAATTGTCGGATAATGTAGATTGCGAATTATAGTTTTGTAGAAAGGATAAATTTCTTGTCCGCCACTCCAATAGGCAACTTGAATATTAATCAAATCTCCATCTACTTCTGATTCTATTAATAGTATAGGTTCAGATTTTAAGCGACTAAATATAGCTTTAACTGCACTACCTCTAGCAAAACGGTTACTATCCCAAGCGTGGTCTATTAATTCTGTGGGTCGTTGTTTGTTTTCTAGAGGATAGTATTTTTCGAGGAAATTTCGTAAGTTTTGGGAAAGACGTTTTTCTACTTTAGGAAATCCAGAAGTAGAAGTTTTATTTAGGTGTTCAAACGGTCATAGTCTATTTCTGGGGGTGCGAGTATTATTTGTATGGGCACAAGATTTCGTCCTTGATGATATTCAAGTATTTGCCAGGGGTAAATTTTGAGTAGCCAGTTATCTAATTCTTTAATTTCTAGGGCAGCTTCTCGTTGATATATTGCGTTGAGAAATTGAGTTTCTCGGTTATATTGAGCAAGTTCGATTTGTAGTTGTTTTTGTTGTTGAAATAGCCATGCTTGAAATTATTGATTGCTTTTAGCTATTTGCATATCCACTGCTTGAATAAATTCTTGGAGTGTCCGATTTTCTTGCCATTGGTACTAGACTATTTTGCCTTGAAATTCTTGACGATAAGTTTCTAGGTCAAATTGTGCAGAGATTTGTTTTTCTTGTAGTTCTTTTTGATGAGCAAAGCGTTGACTTTCCAAGTCTCTTTGAAATACTTGATTATTTTGTTGTAATTTTGCTTGAGCATCAAGATGTTGATATTCTATTTCTGCCTGAAATTCTTGGTTATTTAGTTACCATCTGTACCTGCATATCCTAAATAATGATAACTAGAATTATAAACTTTACGATCTTTTAAATAACCTACATAATGACCATAGCGATCGCTACTTGTATGTAGGTCAATATGACCTGCATTATCTATTGTTGTGTAAGGATATTTATCGTCATAATTATATGCAGCAGTGGTGGATGAATTAAATTCTAAATGATGACTATATAGACTCATATTTTGACTCTCAAAAGTATGAGAACTTAAACTTAAATTATTTTGCTCTTGCTGAAAGTGAGAAATTTCTGGTGGTAGAGCATGAGAGTTTACCCCAGAAATTTCTGTACCAAAATTTTGATGTTCAAATTGCTGCTGCTGATGGAAATTATCGGTAAAATTTTGATTTATATCATGCGACGTTGAGGAAAAATCATCATTGTTAAGTAAACCATAATTGTCACTAATACCACTATCTTGATTTGCAAAATTATCGAACGAAAAATTATTTTGCTCCAAGTCTATATTTGCCCCTAAACCCATACTTGAATGTTGATATTCAAATTGCTGTTGCTGATGGAAACCATCGGTCAAATTCTGGTGTAAATCTTGATTTATGTCATCCAGTGTTGAGGATAAGTCATCGTTATTAAGTAAACCAGAATTATCACTAATACTGCTATCTTGATTTGACAAATTATCAAATAAATTGTTCATATTAATTCTACCCTTAAACTATATTTGCATTATATCTTTATGGCAGTTGAAAACTAGCAGATAGTTGTGATAGATAAATTCTATTATTATATGTAGAGCTTACTGAATAAATAGAATGGTTGGCAAGCATTCAGTGGTCAGCTATCAGCTATCAGCTATCAGCTATGAGTTATTAACTCATTATTGTGGCAGAAAGAATTAGTCTCGAAGAAGAATGAAAAGTTATTAATAAAATTGGTCATCAGCGAACCTTAGTCGTTGCTTGAATATGTTCAAAAGCTGAATGTTGAATGCTAATAGCTGAATGCTTACAAATGGTTGTATTTACTTAAACTAAAGCTTTTAATAAAGTCTGAAGTTTTAGTTGAACTTCTGCTAATTCTTTCTCTGGTTTTGAACCAGTAACTATGCCTGCACCTGCAAAAAGTCTGGTACGGTCTCCGTCTATTAATGCTGACCTAATACCTACAACAAATTCTCCATTTCCTTGATAGTCTATCCAACCTATAGGTGCTGCATAAAGTGAACGCTCGAAAGTTTCAAAATTATGTATTTGTTGTTGAGCAGTATCTCTAGGAACTCCTGCTACTGCTGGGGTGGGATGTAACTCTGCTAGGATTTCTAATAGATGAATATTTTGGGAAATTTCTGCTGTAATTGGTGTCCATAAATGCTGAATATTTGACAATTGTAATAAATGGGGTTGAGGTGGGTAATGAGGATTTAATCCTAAATCTTGGAGATGTTTAATAATAAAATCTATGACAAATTGATGTTCTCGTAAATCTTTTTCACTGCATAATAAACTCTTGGCTAATTTGACATCTTGGGTGGAAGTTTTACCTCTGGGCGCTGAACCTGCTAAAGCATCTGTAATTAATTGATTATTATTAATACTAATTAATCTTTCCGGACTTGCGCCTATGAAGTTTTGACCTTTGCCATTACTGGTAGAAAATACATAGCAGTCTGGATAAATGAATCGTAAGTTATTTAAAGACTGAATTAAGTTAACAGGGGTTTGAGAATATATGTCTATGGCGTGTGCTAAAACTATTTTTTTTAAGGAATTTGAGTTAATCAAATCTAGAGCGGAAGCTACTGATTTTTTAAAGTCCTGTAAATGATTGGGATTAATTTTCCGAAGATTTCCGCGAGGCTTGATTAAACTTGATAAAGAAGTATTATTTATTTGAGTAATTTGCTGGTATTTCTGCCAAATTATCTGGGAAATATTTTTAATATTTATAGATGTAGTAATAACTGTATTAATCACAAGTATACAGCGATTATTTTTCTGAGTTATTTGCCACTGTGGCAAAAATATAGTTGCAGAAGGAAAGTGAGAGTTTATAGATGGTTTCTCCTGATAATTACCATTTTGAGAAATATGTAGATTGATTTGGGAATCTTGTTCAAAGAAAGTAAAACTACAAAAAAAGTGAGGACCTGAAAATGGTAAATGTGTTGTACCTACAACAATTGTATTGTTAAGATATGACTGAATAAAAGATCGAGCTTGTGAGAAACGGTTCCCACCCATAACAGTCAAGTGGGTAGCAGCATCTGCAGCAGCGATCGCTAAGGTATTTTTTTCAGTATTTGTTTTTCCAATAATTTGTTTTTCGAGATAAAAATGTAGTTGATGAGGTTCACAAATTTCCTGCAATACTGCTAGGGGATCTACTGGTAATATTTCCACAGAAATACTAATGACTTTTTTCTGTACCTGTTCCGTTAATGTCTGTTGACAATTTAACAGAAACTGATGCAGGTCCTGGCAGCTTTGAAATAGATTAACAGAAGTGGGTATTGCAGGCATGAAAAAAAGAATCGGAAATTTTCACTGAATATTAAGAGAAAGTGATTGGTAGGGCTGTTCAATTACTAAATATGGCCCAATTTATCTCCTAGTTTTAATTAAAATTATCACCTTTATTTATATTAGACCCCATAGTTATGGTCAAAATTAAATCTTTTTTCCTCCTTTTTTTGCATTTCTCTTTTCTGTTTTCTTTTTGAGACTTTGACATATAGTTAGCGCCAGGCTATTGCCAAGAGCTTTAAGTTTGGTTTTTTGACACTCCCACCGTTAAATCAAAGATTATAACGGGGGATTCTTGATTCAATGACTCTTAACTAGGTAACAAATCAAATAAGCTGAATTGTACCCCCGTCAGACCGTCTCTACAAGCTCTCTTGCTCCGTCTTGACGCTGAGGGAACCTCAGCGCAGGCGGTGCGCTTTTATTTAACGGTGTGCCCCACCGCTCTTAATCCTCTATTTCTGATTACTTTTGCAGCAGCTACATCACGATTAACCTGACAACCACAGTTGCTACAATTATGTTTTCTCTCAGCAAGTTTTTTCTTGTTTAAATAACCACAATTTGGACATTCTTGAGATGTATAATTCTTATCAACCTTGGCATAATATTTACCTCTTTTCCAAAAAACATAAGGTAATATTTCATTAATAAACTTACCTATTCCAGAGTCTAGAGATTGCTTTCTAACAATACCTTTAGACCAGGAAGTAAAGTTAATATCTTCAACAAAAGTATTATCTGCTAAATCACAAAGTTGATGAGCTAATTTAAAATGCCAGTCACGTCTAGTATTAGCTATTCTTTCATGTAAGCTAGCTATTTTATTCTGAAGCTTTAACCCATTACTTGACCCTTTAGTTTGATTTTTAAGTCTACGTTGCAGCAATTTAAGCTCGCGTAGTTGACCTAACAAAAACTTAGGTGATGTAAACAATTTACCTGTAGAAGTTGCTACAAAATTTTCTATTCCTGCATCTATCCCTAAAGACTTTTTTCCTACTGGATTATCTGGAACTAACTCTGATGATTGGAAACTAACCATCAAATAATAACCACTAGCTTTTTTAACTATCCTAGCTTGTTTAGCTACCATATTTTCTGGATATGGTCTGCTTTGCCTTAATTTAATCCAACCTAACTTAGGTAGTTTAAATCTGTTATTACCCAAGCAATTCTTTAACATTGCTGGAAAGACAAAACTCCTCATCCTCTTCTTGAATCTAGGAAAACCTCTTCCTAAACTTTTCATATCAACAAATGCTCTATCTAAAGTTTTTAAAGTTTGTTGTAATACTTGAGCATTAACTGACTTTAACCTAGAATTAGTTTTCTTAGCTACTGTTAAACTTTTAGCTTGACAATTATAATTAGGGTAGGGAGCATCAACAGGAATAATATATTCAGAAATAATTGAACAACTATTAATCAGTGATTTTCTTGAACTTAGCCAGTCTTTCCGCTCTCTCAAAGCATAATTATATACAGTTTTGCAAACATCAAGAATCTGATTAATTTCTGCTTCTTGTTGTTTTGTAGTTTTGAGTTTATACTGGTAAGTTAAAGTAATCACGTTGACGGTTTTTTTTGTTTCCTAACCTATTAATAATATCACACAATATTATTAATTACAAACCTTATTAAATATCTCAAAAACCTAGATCAAAGGATTCGCTACCGCTCAATTAATTTGCGTTTTTGTAATTCACCTCACCGCTATAATCTTTGATTTAGCGGGAGTCCTCTTTCAACATTCTCTGATAGAGGATTATTCAGAACAACTAGAAAGGCCAAATTGAATCAAATGTAAAGGAAAAATAAATTACATAATTTTTTGTTAAGTTTTCTGCATAACTCGGAAATTAAAGTCTTAAGAGATGAACAATTGTTGTGAGCGAAAAATATTTCTGAAGTATGTTTATCATTATCTATACTTAGGGTTGAGAAGTTTGTCACAACTGATTAAACTATGACAATCAACGAGCATAACTATTGCCACAATCAAAGATTAATTATCAAATTAAGATGACATTTCAAACAATAAATCAATCTCAAAAAAAATTATGGCTAGCTGCCATCAAACCACCTATGTATAGTGTAGCTATTATGCCTATATGGGTGGGAACTGCAATAGCTTTCTGGGAAAAAAATTCGATTAATTGGTCGATTTTTTCAACATTTATTACATCAGCAATTTTCATTTTAGCTTGGGAAAATATTAGTAATGATGTATTTGACTCAGAAACAGGTATCGATAAAAATAAACACCATTCTTTAGTAAATTTGACAGGAAATAAATCTTTGATGTTCGTCCTGAGTAATTTATTTTTACTGTTGGGAATTTTAGGAATTTCAGGAATTAGTTGGTGGCAAAAAGATTTAACGGTGATTGGATTAATATTGTTGTGCTGTTTTTTGGGATATATTTATCAAGGTCCTCCTTTTAGATTAGGATATCAAGGCTTAGGAGAAATTCTCTGTTTTTTTGCTTTCGGTCCTTTGGCAATTTCTGCTGCTTATTATAGTCAAACTAAAAGTTGGTCAATGATAAGTTTGACCGCATCAATAATTATTGGAATTACTACTACTATTATTCTCTTTTGTTCTCACTTTCACCAAGTAAAAGATGACTTAGCAGCAGGGAAGCGATCGCCTATTGTGAGAATGGGAACTAAAACAGGTTCTCAATTATTAAGTTGGTCTTGTGGTATTGTTTTTGTACTCATTTCTATCTGTGTAGGTTTAGGAATTTTCCCTGTTTGGACTCTGTTAAGTTTTGGTGGTTTACCATTTGCTATTCAGTTATGTCGCCATGTTGGTAATTATCGCGAC
This sequence comes from Okeania sp. SIO2F5, assembly GCF_010692685.1. Taxonomy (NCBI): domain Bacteria; kingdom Bacillati; phylum Cyanobacteriota; class Cyanophyceae; order Oscillatoriales; family Microcoleaceae; genus Okeania; species Okeania sp. SIO2F5. The sequence goes on from NZ_JAAHGU010000026.1 coordinate 28,575, forward strand.
CAACCAGAAAAAGTTAGTAACTGTAAATTTATTGCTGTTTATCTACATTTTTTTAGTGGATTATTATTTGGTTTGGGATTTATTATTTAAACATGAGATATGGGAAATATGAGGAGCAGGAAATAGGTAACAGAAAACAGTGGGAAAAATATTTCCCTGTCTAAGATTGATTGTCACTCTTAATAGACATCTCCAATAATAAAAAATAAAATCAATTATCGTAGATAAATCATCAATTATTTCCATCTACTCTGTAGGGACGTTGGATTCAACGTCCCTACTACTCCCTACTCCCTCTTTTCCGGAGAGGTCTAATATTCTAAGCAACTCAATATTTTCTATATAATTTTCTGCCCAAGCAAAAAAACAATCCTCAGACTGCTTAACAATATGTTACAATTAGTTAAGCATGACAATCTATAGCACTTAAAAATTAGGTGTTGTGCTCAAAAATAATCTGTGAATAGGAATATTAAAAGTATGGTTAGTAAAGTTCAAAAAAGCGAAAAAGAGTGGAAAGAACAACTCACACCAGAACAGTTCAATATAACTAGAAAAAAGGGAACTGAAAGACCATTTACAGGGGAATATCACAATAATAAAGAAAAAGGAATATACAAATGTGTTTGTTGTGGTGCTGACTTATTCAGTTCCGAAGAGAAATATGATTCTGGCACAGGTTGGCCGAGTTATTGGGCACCGATTAATCAGGAAAATATCAAAGAAGAAGCTGACTGGAGTCTATTTATGCGAAGAACAGAAATTCTCTGTAGTAATTGTGATGCTCATCTCGGTCATGTTTTCCCTGATGGTCCTCCACCAACTGGATTGCGTTATTGTTTGAATTCTGCTGCGCTGAAGTTTGTTAAGTCTGATTGACGTTCTCCTCTGCCTAAAGGCAAGAGGATTCTAAATATCACTATGCTCGACTTTCTCTTTCGTCGAGTCGGCTTATCTGTTTGGGTTTCCCCATCCAGACAGAGGCCAGTCTCTCCAGAGATGTTACTTTCCCCGCGCCCCGGGGTAGTTGATAGTTGCTTGAGAGCAGATTGGAGAATGTTGATTGCAGCATTTGCCTCCTACGGAGGAGCTACGCTAACGTCTCTATCTGCTTCATAACCACAGTGGGGACATTTATGGGTTCTAGTGCTTAAAGTTTTGCTTACTTTTTTACCGCAGTTCGAGCAGTTTTGAGAAGTATTGAATGGCTCAACCGCGATAACCGGAACTCCATAAATGCTGCCAAAATACTCTAACCATTCCCTAAATTTGTACCAAGCAGCATCATTAATGGACTTGGCTAAATGATGGTTTTTCACCATGTTACGCACTTTTAGGTCTTCTATCGCTAGCAAGTCGTTAGACCGGATGACGCGCTGCGCTGCTTTGTAAGCCCAATCGTTAGATACCTTGAGATGCGCTCTAGCCAACCGATTCCTTGCTTTTATCCTGTTTTTGCTACCTTTTTTAGTACCAGATAAACGCTTCTGTAGCTTTTTGATTTTGCGCTCATCCTTTCTGAAAAACCGAGGATTATCTACTTGATTACCTTCAGAATCGGTGTAGAAACGATTTAAACCTACATCTAATCCCGTTTGTTTTCCTGTTAATTCTTTTTTTTCCTCCCTAGTGTGGTCAATCAAAAACTGAGCATAATAACCATCATGCCTTCTAATTATTCTGACTCGTTTAATTTGTTTGAGTTGATAATAATGAAGGTTGCGACTTCCCCATAGTTTAAAAGTACCAACTTCAAATTTATCCGTTAAAGTCAAATAACGTCTATCTTCTGAAAGTTTTCAACCAGAGGTTTTATATTCAACCGAGGCTCTGACCTGGTATTTTTTAAACTTAGGATAGCCCTTCTTTGATGAGCTAACTTGATAATAGGAGAAAGCACAATGAAAAAAGAAAAGAAAAATCTTCTACCTCAAATATCTGCACCAGTCCAGCGACAAATCACAGGTCAAGAAGTAACAGCTCAAAGCTCAAATAATGGCATAGCTTCATCTATCTTTGGTATTGAGGAGCGTGGTAGCGGAGTTTACTTAACTTTTGCAGGAGATGATGCAGAGTAAAGCTCTCAAATAATTGCATATCTCAGAATACTTCAAAATTTTTTCTCTAAGTTCATCAGTTTTCATTGATTTTAAATGATGTCAAAGTAAATGAGGCTAGAGGCAAATAACAAAGGTAGTAAAAAATTAAATATCTGTGAATAATCTACCGCCTATTCTTACCCTATCTAGGGTTTTTTTTTGACAAAATTGACAGAAATATCTCGTTATTATCAACTCAACTATTATTTAACAGGTAACACTAATAACCCTGTTATTCTATTACTACATGGATTTATGGGAAGTAGTAATGATTTTGTCGATTTCATTCCCCAATTATGTGAATATTTTTGTTGTCTAACAGTTGATTTACCTGGACATGGAAAAACTATAGTTACTGGCAGTGATGAGTATTACGATATGGAAAATACTGCCATAGCATTGATTCATTTATTGGATGAGTTGAAAATTGATAATTGTTATTTATTTGGTTATTCAATGGGTGGCAGATTAGCTTTATATATGACCATTAGTTTTCCCACTAGATTTAATAAATTAATATTAGAATCAGCGTCGCCAGGATTAAAGACTGAAGTTGAGCGATCGCTCCGTCGTCAATCAGATTTAAAGTTAGCTGATAAGTTAGAAAACAGTAATTTTCAAGAATTTTTATCTAATTGGTATAGTCAAGGATTATTTAAATCTTTGAGGCAAAATAATAGTCTTGAGAAAGTCATAGAAAGACGGTTAGAAAATAAACCATTAGAATTAGCAAAGTCTCTCCGAAATTTGGGAACAGGCAATCAACCTTCTCTCTGGGATAAATTATTAAATCATCAGATTCCTACTTTATTAATGGTGGGAGAATCTGATGATAAATTTAAAGCTATTAATTTAAAAATAGCAGAATTATGTCAAGTTGCTAATCTGAAAATAATTCCTGAATCTGGTCATAATATTCACTGGGAAAATCCTAGAGAATGGATTGAAAATGTAATAAATTTTTTGGCAGAAGGAAGGAAGAAGAAGTAATTCAAGAAAAGCTAAATTTCATAGGAACCATAAAGCCAGTTGCCTAAAGCATCAGGATCGTTACTGACATGAAAATCTTGACTTCGTTGAAGATATTCTTCTCGTGAAATATACCCTTTTCCATCCCCATCTAATTTGATAAATGCAGATTTAGCAGTTGCTTCATCTAAACCAATAGCTCGGCAAAATTGTATGTATTCAGATTGAGAAATAGTTCCATCATCCGCATCAAGGATACTGAAAATAGTATTAGCTTTAGCAGTATGAGATTCCTGCATTTCTCGTGAATTAGGAAAATTATCAACAGATACCTCGACAACTTTTAAGTATTCCTGAAGACTAACTTTTCCATCACCATTAATATCAGCAGGTTGCCAAAAATTCGTCTAGATAGACTTAAACTTAGCAAGAATATTTTCAAATTCTAATGTTCCAGGTTGCCAGTCTCGCAATTGAGCAAGATTTTTTGCCCACCTTTGTAAGTCTGCTTCTTCTACATAGCTACTACCATCAACGTCATATAAATAAAAATTCTTAGTGTGTTTTTTCGCCAAAAACTCGATAAGAATTTTTTTCTCTTTGAGAAAGAACAAGATAGGTATGTCACGACTATAATTGATTGCCGAGTAATTTTCAAGAGTCAGATTTAAAATTAGCTGATAAATTGAAAATATAAGGATGATTGGGGTGCATATCATATTTGCAAAAATACTTTTTTCCTATATATTCTCAGATGAGCTGTTGCCTTTCGGAGCTGTTGCCTAAAAGCAATAAATTTTTAGCTTTATTCAAAATTGAGATGCACCCGATGATTGTGATTTTCAGCTAAATAAATCAGACAGCAAAAATACAACTTTTATAGATGTGGTCTAATCTAATTAAAACTGCTATAAATTTTATCCTTACCTTGCAATAAAAAGGCAAAGAGGTTAAATTTTTCCAAAAAAATCTTCCCCCAAAAATTATGTACTATCAACTTTTATAGATGTAGACTAATTTAATAAACACTACTATAAATTTTATAGCAGTCACCAAGGAGCTTAGGACATAAAAGACAAACATAGCTATCGTCTCTATGAGATGGTCTAATAATTTGATATTTTTCTCTGCCCTAACCGCTGTAGCAGTTGCTATATAGTCATTCCAATTAAGATTGAGACACTTAACCTTGATATAATCCTTAAAAATAAGGGATTTATCCGTCTCATTTTTATTTGAAACTACTATACCTTGTAAAAAATAGACTAGGAGGTTGAATTTTTCAAAGAAAACCTTCCACAAAAATTATGCACTATCAACTAAAATTTTTCCTCTACAAAAGGAACTTCAAACAACCTCTCAAAACCAGCCATGGTATCTGGAATATTAGAGAAGGAATTATTTTACAACTAACCAGCAAAACTGGAAAAATAGGTTTAGGTGAAATTGCTCCTTTGAGTTGGTTTTGCTCTGAAACTTTGTCGGAAGCTTTAGATTTTTGTCACCACTTACCAACAGAAATTACAGTAGAAACAATTTTATCTATTCCTGAAAATTTACCTGCTTGTAAGTTTGGTTTTGAGTCGGCTTGGGAAAATCTTAGAGAAAGAGAAATAGATAAGAAAGAAGAATTGAAAAACTCTAATTTTTACAGTGCTTTATTACCAGAAGGAGAGCCAGCTATAGAAATTTGGAAGCCACTATGGCAAGAAGGATATCGTACTTTTAAATGGAAGATAGGAGTTAATAAAATTCAAACAGAAATCCAAATTTTTCAGCAGTTAGTTAAAGGACTTCCTACAGAAGCAAATCTCAGATTAGATGCTAATGCTGGATTAACTTTTGAGGAGGCAAAACAATGGTTAGAAATATGTGAAAATCTCAATTTAATTGAATTTATAGAGCAACCTTTATCTGTCGATAAATTTGAGGAAATGTTGAAATTAAGTCATCAACACTTGACTCCTATTGCTTTAGATGAATCTGTTGCTAACTTCAGTAAAATGCAACAATATTATCAACAGGGTTGGCGAGGAATATTTTCGATAAAACCTGCTATTTTTGGTTCGCCTTCCCAACTCCGTAATTTTTGCCAAAATCATATTATTGATGTAGTTTTTTCTTCAGTATTTGAAACAAAAATTGGTAGAAAATCAGCACTACAACTCGCGACAGAATTACAACCAAATATACTTAAAAGTCGTGCTTTTGGTTTTGGAATTACTCATTGGTTTGATGAACAAGAAGAAATATGGCAAGACAATTTATAAGTCAAATTTTTAACTATCTGAGTACAAGTAGTGATTTACTGAAAAACTGATAAGTAATAACTGATAACTGATAACTGAAATTACTCATTGGTTTGATGAACAGGAATAAATATGACAAAAAAATTTATGAACCAAATTTTTAACTATCTGAGTACAAGTAGTAATTTACCGAAAAACTGATAACTGAAATTACCCATTGGTTTGATGAACAGGAAGAAATATGACAAGACAATTTATAAGTCAAATTTTTAACTATCTAAGTAAAAGTAGTGATTTACTGAGAAACTGATAAGTAATAACTGAAATTACTCATTAGTTTGATGAACAAGAAGAAATATGACAAAAAAATTTATGAACCAAATTTTTAACTATCTAAGTATAAGTAGGGTTTGCTGAAAAAGTCTTTTTGTTGAGATAGGGAGTAGGGAGTAGGGAGTAGTGAAGAGTCAAGAGTTGGAAAGAGTCGTAGAGGAACTACTTGGAAAAATTATCCCCAAATTGTTCTGCCTCTATCTTGCCCCAATACTCACTTTTTGAGCAATGTGCAGGCAAAAACCTGCTACTTTTTTACTACCTAAAAAGGCAAAAACCTTTATATATCAAGACTTTTATCTTTAATCAGCAAGCCCTAAGTAGTGATTTACTGAGAAACTGATAAGTAATAACTGAAATTACTCATTAGTTTGATGAATAAGAATAAATATGACAAGAAAATTTATGAACCAAATTTTTAACTATCTAAGTAAAAGTAGAGATTTACTAATTGGTAATAAGTAGGTGCGGGTTTAACTAAAAGCCTTGAGATAAGAGAATCTAGTTCTCAAAACCTGCCCTCTTTATTCTATTGAGTGTTTGAAACAAAAGTTATTAGAAAAACAGCACTATGACTTGGAACATAATTACAACAAAATCTACTCAAAAATTGTGCTTTTGGTTTTGTAATTCCCCATTGATTTAATGAACAAGAGAAAATATGACAAGACAATTTATGAACCAAATTTTTAACTATCTGAGTGCAAATAGTGATTTACTAATTAGTAATGAAAGTAGTTATATCTACTCTATTAGTCAAAAAAAGTTTGATTACTTGAACGAAAATTTTCACCCAGAATCTGCACCAAAGATATTTATATCAGAATCAAAACCAACAGAATTTATTACCAGTTTTGTTGCTGCTGTTGCTACTGGTTTTCAAGTCTTTCTATGTAATCCAAATTGGGGGAAACAAGAATGGGAACAAGTATTAGAATTAGTACAACCAGATATAATTTTTGGAAATACTCCCGACGAAAATTTTCTAGGAGCAGATATATACAAAAATGATGTATCTCCTCAAAATAGCATCTCTCTAAAACCAATACATACTAATAATAATACCAAGGAATTTTTTCCAAAAAATTTGATTATGATTCCTACTGGTGGCTCATCTGGAAAAGTTAAATTTACCATTCATACATGGGAAACATTAATAGCATCTGTGGAAGGCTTCCAAAAATATTTCCAAGTACAAAAAATTAACTCATTTTGTGTTTTACCCTTATATCACGTCAGTGGTTTAATGCAATTCATGCGCTCCTTTATTACTGGAGGAAATTTAGTAATTTTGCCATCATATAAAGAAATTTTCGACAAAAAGGAATGGAATATTAATCCCAATAAATTTTTTATTTCCCTAGTACCAACTCAATTACAAAAGCTGATACAAAATTCAGAAACAGCAAAATGGTTATCTAATTTTCAGACAGTGCTTTTAGGTGGCGCACCTGCTTGGCAGGAATTATTTGATGTAGCTAGAAAATATCAGATTAGATTAGCACCTACTTACGGAATGACTGAAACTGCTGCTCAAATTGCTACTCTTAAACCCAAAGATTTTTTGAAAGGAAATAATAGCAACGGTCAAATTTTACCCCACGCAGAAATTATGATTAAAAGTGAAAATGGGGAGATTTTAGGCAAAAATCAAATTGGAATTATTAACATCAAAGCTCATTCTTTAGCATTAGGATATTATCCCAACTTATTTAATTCTTCTGAAAGTTTTGTGACGGATGATTTAGGATTTTTGGATAATCAAAATTACTTAAATATAGTAGGTCGTCGTAGTCAAAAAATTATTACTGGTGGGGAAAATGTTTTTCCGGCAGAAGTAGAAGCAGCTATTTTAGCAACTGGATTAGTTACTGATGTTTGTGTAATAGGTTTACCCGATAAATATTGGGGTGAAATTGTGACTGCTGTTTATGTTTCTGATGACTTAGAAGTTTCTGTAGAAAAGTTTATGGCTACTATTAATGAAAAATTGAGTAAGTTTAAACAACCTAAATCTTGGGTTAAAGTTAAAAATTTACCTCGTAATTATCAGGGTAAAATTAATCGTGAATTGTTAAAAGAAATAGCAATTCAGAAAGAAGAAGTAAGAAGTAAGAAGGAAGAAGGAAGAAGGAGGCTTTAGTTATTTAGGAGACAAGAAAATATTACATTGCCTGAATTTTAAATTTTTGATATTTCGACATCTTTCTTTTCAGAAGGAAGAAGGAGGCTTTAGTTATTTAGGAGACAAGAAAATATTACATTGCCTGAATTTTAAATTTTTGATATTTCGACATCTTTCTTTTCAGAAGGAAGAAGGAAGAAGGAGGCTTTAGTTATCTAGGAGACAAGAAAATATTACATTGTCTAAATTTTAAATTTTTGATATTTCGGCATCTTTCTTTTCAGAAGGAAGAAGGAAGAAGGAAGAAGAAAGAAGAAGACTTTATACCAATTATCATGCATTAGTGCTATGGTTGCGTAATACTTCAGTTATTAACTAATTCGTAGAATCCGAATTACTTTTCAGAAGGAAGAAGAAAGAAGGAGGCTTTAGTTATCTAGGAGAGAAGAAAAGAGTGCATCTCATAGCAAGCAAAAATACTTTGTTTCTATATATTCCCTGTTGCCAGATGAGCTGTTGCCTGTTGCCTAAAAGCAATAATTTTTTAGCTTTATTCACTCATTGAGATACACCCGAAGAAAATATTACATTGTCTAAATTTTAAACTTTTGATATTTCGGAACCTTTCCTTTTTGACTTTTTAACTCATACTAATTCAAGCTCTAATCAAACTTACACCTGACTGCTGAATGCTGAATTCTTACATAATCTTGCTCTTGATTAAGCAAAATTATTTAATACTAAATCTATAGCTATAGATAGTTAAATATCACTCAAAATTATAATTTTTTGATAACTTCAATCTATGTTTAATTCCAGGTAAAATAAACCAATGAATATGAAATTATCATCCTAGAAACTGAGCAATCAAAAAAATGACTACTCAAACAAATTCACAAACCCTACTAACTCCCTTAATGATGGGAGATTTAACCCTAAAAAATCGAGTTGTCATGGCTCCAATGACCCGATCGCGAGCAGGCACAGAGCGAATGCCCAATGCGATGATGGCCGAATATTATGCTCAAAGAGCTGGGGCAGGTTTAATCATTTCAGAAGCAACTGTCATTTCCAAACAAGCTAATGGTTGGCTAAATACACCAGGCATTTACTCAGACGAACAGACAGAAGCTTGGAAACAAGTTGTAGATGCCGTCCATAGTAAAGGCACTCCTATGTTCCTTCAACTTTGGCACTGTGGACGAGCTTCTCATAGTAGCTTTCACGAAAATAGTCAATTGCCCGTGGCCCCCTCTGCTATTAAGTTGAATCAAGAATACGTTCATACTCCCATTGGCAAACAACCATTAGAAACTCCTCGCGCTCTAGAAACAGAAGAGATTCCAGGAATTGTAGAAGATTATCGTTTGGCTGCCGAACGTGCAAAGTCTGCTGGTTTTGATGGAGTAGAGATTCACGGAGCAAATGGCTATTTGATTGACGAATTTCTACAGTCAAAAACCAATCATCGGAGCGATCGCTATGGTGGCAGTCTGGAAAACAGATTTCAGTTTCTCAAAGAAATTGTAGAGTCTATTTTAACTGTTTGGCCTGCTAATAGAGTTGGGGTAAGAATTTCTCCTAATGGTAATTTTAACGATATGGGTTCGCCAGATTTTCGGGAAACTTTTATTTATGTTGCGCAACAGTTAAATAATTATGGGTTAACTTATCTTCACGTTATGGATGGTTTAGCTTTTGGTTATCACGAATTAGGTGAACCGATGACTTTGGCTGAATTTAGAGAGGTATTCACCAGCACTCTTATCGGAAATTGTGGATATACTCAAGAAACTGCTGAAACAGCAATTCAAGCTGGAAATGCCGATCTAATTGCTTTTGGACGACCCTTTATGAGTAATCCAGATTTAGTAGAACGTTTTACCAATGGCTATCCTCTTAATCCACCTGCTGATGTAAAAATTTGGTATTCATTTGACAAAGAAGGATATATTGATTTTCCCACTTATCAACAATCCCCAGTAAAAGTTTCTTAGTTTAGTAGATAAGTACCTGGCAAAAATCTATTGAAAATTATATTATTCCCCCTTTGTCAGGGGGAAAATTCATATCAAATTTAGATCAGGAGTCAGGAGTCACCGAGTCAGGAGTCAGTAGGTAGAAAAGAGTTTTTCAGTAACTTTAGAGTCAAAAATAGGTATAATTCCCACTATTGTTTTGGGTGAAAATTTACCACTAATTGAATTTCATATATCAAATCAGCAAGGCTTAAATGCCTTCTTCCTTATTCCTTATTCTATTAATTTTTACCAACAATTTCTCTAACTCGATAAATAGGTCGTTCTTGAGATTCGTGATAAGTTCGCATCAGTAATTCTGCCAATAAACCAAAACTAAATAATTGTAAACCTGCCAGTAATAAGACAACAACTAAAATTAGTAGAGGGCGATCGCCAATCCGTTCATTAAAGCCAAATTTTAGGATAGTTAAATAAATCCCAAAAAATAGACCAACTCCCCCAGAAATTAAACCCAACATTCCAAAAACGTGCATCGGTCTAGTGAGGAATTTTTTCATAAAAAATACTGTTAACAAATCCATCACAACTCGGAAAGTTCGCCCCAAACCATACTTACTTTTACCATAGCGACGAGCATAGTGGTTAACAGGTATTTCCGTAATTCTTGCCCCTTCAATAAAAGCTAAAGCTGGTAAAAATCTATGTAATTCACCATAAAGGTTCATATCAGCAACCAATTCCAAACGATAAGCTTTTAAAGAACAACCATAATCATGTAAATTTACCCCTGTAACTTTACCAATTATCCAATTAGCAATTTTAGAAGGAAGTAGTCGTGTAACAGCATCATCCTGCCTATTTTTTCGCCACCCACTAACTAAGTCATAACCTTCATTGAGCTTAGATAATAATAGTGGAATATCAGCCGGATCATTTTGTAAATCTCCATCTAAAGTGACAACTACTTTGGCCGTAGCATACTTAAACCCTGCTGCCATAGCTGCAGTTTGTCCATAATTTCGGCGGAGAATTACTGCTTTTAAATCTGTACGTTTTTGAGCTAATTCTGTTAGTAGTTTTGTCGAACCATCCCGAGAGCCATCATCTACACAAATAATTTCGTAGGTAAGCTGATTTTCCCTTAAACTAGTAGAAATTGTTTCCAGTAGTTGAGGAATACTATCAACTTCATTGTAAATAGGTGTCACAATAGATATATCTAATAGAGTAGGAGAACTTTTATTTACTCCTATCTCTTGAGTGGATAAATAGTTACTCATTTTTATTAGCTACTAGGGATAAATTTTTATTTTATTTAGTTTATCATAACCAGTTGAATTTTTGACTGAGTATTCGTAGCAGCAAAATTAGTAATAATTTTAACCAAGACTACTCTAGGGGTAAATACAGAAAGCGAAAACTTGTCTAAGGGACTGTTTGTAAAGTTTTGTAATATACAATGATTGACCTTTAAACTGTAATAAATTGGTTATTTATCCCAGATTTATAGGCTGAAATACCCAATTTGCGAGGGGTAAAAACACTTCATAATTCTTTACAAACAACCTCTAAAGTCTCTCAAAATTACTCATAATTATAGCTATAAAACTAAAATTAGTAAGTTTGTTCAGTTGTATATCCATGATAATCGTGAGATTGGCGTTCGCGGAGCGTGGCGTCAGGCATATCGCCTATTTCAATTAGATTTGGGTTCATAGTCGCATTTGAAAATACATCAGCACAAAGGGCAGGTTTAGTGATCGCTCCTTGGAACTGGAATGACTTAATTACTTATCCCACACTTTGCGCTCTGCACTACCCAATTTACAAAAAAGCATTAAAAAAAGGAATTTTTCATCTGCCGATGAGTGAAATAAAAATTCCCACTTCACAGACAGAAATAATAGAGGCAAGAATTATCCCCAAAATTAGCTTTTATATAATAGAAATAGTCTATGAAAAATCGGAGTAAACAACAAATAATCAACAAATAGCAGGAGTATATTTAGGAGTAAATAATTTAATAGCTGTAACGACAAATCAAACAGTAATTTTACCTCTTTTGATTAAAGGCAGACCATTAAAAGCCATTAATAAATTTTATAATAAACGACGCTCTTGTTTACCGAAAAATTGTGGTTTAAAGCCTCCACTTTTAAGGTGATAATAAATCAAAATTTTCATGATTAGTCAATCCTCTCCTTGAAAATAAGAGGTAATTATTAATTATTAATTGTTGAAAATATCAATTAAAAACTAACCAGAACAAATGTCATTATCATCGGTTAAAAAAATTAACTCACAAAGGAAATTGTCCAGTAGAAAATTATCTCCATACAGTAAGTAAAAGAGTAATAGATTGGTGTTTCATTAATTGATAATTGATAATGGATAATTACCTCTGGTTAAAACCGTTACGGAATTGAATATTATTTCTTCTGTTGGTCGATTGGATATGGCGAGGAGACCCGAAGAGTGACAGAGCCGCTCCGCTGTTAGCGTTTGCGGTAGCATTCCGGAACGGAAAGCTTTGCGGTAGCAAACGCCATCCCACCCTACGGGAAGCGGCACTAACGACCGCTTTTTTCCCCTTAAAAGGGTCGGCTTCAAGGCGCGAATTATTTAATAATTAATTATTAATTATTAATTCTTAGGTAAACCATGAAATAGGAATTTTAATTATTGGGCAGAATCAGAATTGGAAACAAGAGATAAAATTAGGTAAAAAGAACAATCAACAATTTGTGAATATCCCTGATTATAGGTTAATAGAAATGTTAATATATAAAACCAAATTAAGAGGAATAAAAGTAATAATTACAGAATAATCTTATACATCTCAATCGAGGTTTAGATGGGGATAATTCACCAAAAGATGGAGAAAAAAAACCGAAATTTAGTGGAAAAACAGTAATAAGAGAGTTGTATAAAACCAGGGAAAATAAATTATTAAATGCTGATGCGAATGAGTAATTTAATATAATTAAAAAAGTAATTCCTGATTTCTTGGACCAAGGAATAAAGGGTTTGCCGTTTAACCCTGTGGTGGTCGATCCAGTTGCCTTCAACTAAGCTTTCAGGTTTTTGAGTAAGTTTGAGTAAGTTTAGTTGAGCGGTAATTTCATTACTATATATAAGTTGAGTGAGTTCTGGTTCAGCAGAGCATTAATTCTTAAGATATAGGTGACATAACATAAGAGTTGAAACTAATTTGATGAATCAACTCTTAATTTAAACTTGCTTTTCATTTTTGTTATTTGGTTATTTTTGGATATTAACCAAAAGAGATTTAATTATCAAAAAAATCTGATGAAGATGAATCTTTCATTTCTTCTATAACTTTCTTTGGCAGACTGCGACGACGACGATACCAAGTTGCACCTCCTACTAACATAGCGATGAGACTTAACGCTCCAACTAAAGGCAAAATGTCACCTGTTTTTAATGCTGTTAAACCAGAACTTCCTAACATTACAAAAGGCAAAACACCAGGTAAAGTTCCCAAGATAGTACCTAATAGATAATCTTTAAAACTAACAGATGTTAAACCAGCAGCAAAATTTACTAAACCATAAGGAATGATTGGCAATAAACGAATGGCAAACATATAAAATAATCCTCCCTGACGCATTTCAGCATCCATTGCTTGCCATCTTCCAGCCAACTTTTGAGAAATCCATTCTCGACCTACAGTACGAGAATAATAAAATGCGATAATTGCAGCAATTATTGCTGCTAAACTTGTCCATAATGTACCTATCCAGGGTCCAAAAATTGCGCCTCCAGCCAGATTAAGTGCTGTAGAAGGTAAAACTAAAATAGTTGCTATTGTATAAATAACTATATAGATTATTGGCGCCCAAATACCTGCTCGTTCTAGCCAACTTTGAACTTGTTCCGGAGGTAAACCACCTAATAAATAAGCTGTTATTCCCGTGGCAATTATACAAATAATTGTCAGGAGAAAAATACCAATTTTAAAATTGAACATTAAATCTCTACTCCGACCCAAAATTACTGCTTTAGTATTCTTGATTTAATGACAAAAACTTTGAGATTATTCACTCCTAGTCATCTGATTTTCAAATCCATAACTTTCTCTGACTAAATAAAGAGGTCTTCTCTTGACTTCTTCATGAACGCGACCTAAATATTCACCTAAAATTCCTAGAGATAATAACTGCATTCCACCTAAAAATAATATCGCTACTATTAATGAAGCGTAACCAGGAACATCAATTCCAAATATCAAAGTCCGAATCACTAAAAAGCTAGCATAAATAAATGAAATTAAAGAAATTGATATCCCAATATAGCTCCAAATTTTGAGAGGTATTGAACTAAAAGCAGTGATACCTTCAATTGCTAAATTCCAGAGTTGCCAATAATTCCATTTTGTTTCACCTTTGAAACGAAGACCTCGGTCATATAATATTGAAGTTTGTTGATAACCTACCCAGGAAAATAAACCCTTCATAAAACGGTTAGTTTCTGGTAACTTTTTGAGAGCTTCTACAACTTTTCGGTCCATTAACCTGAAGTCGCCAGTATCGGGCGGAATTTCTACAGGGGTCAAACCTTGAATTGTACGATAGAATCTTTGGGCTGTGAATTTTTTGATCCAACTTTCTCCTTGGCGCGATCGCCTAGTTGCGTAGACCACATCATATCCTTCTCGCCACTTGGCTATCATTTCCACAATTAATTCTGGTGGGTCTTGTAGATCGGCATCTATGGGTATAACTGCATCGCCTACGGTATAGTCAATACCTGCTGTTATAGCAATTTCTTTACCAAAGTTACGGGAAAAGTTTACTACTTTAATTAAGGAATTGCGTTGATGATATTCTACTAATAACTTTAGAGTATTATCTTTACTACCATCATTAATACATATTATTTCATAAGTCATTTCTAGAGGCTTTAGCACCGATATTAGCCGTTCAAACAAATAATCAATATTTGGCTCCTCGTTATAAAAAGGAACGACTATGGAAAGTTGTACTTTCTTTTCTTCTGAAGGCATATTAAAAGCAAATATAAAGTCGTGACCATCCAGATTATACCAACAACAAATTTATGCTATTCCCCTTATATCGAATATTAATTAATTTTTATCAGGTACTTATATAATTTAGTATTTCTATTATTTGGCTTTTACTTCCATTAGAAAATATAGTAAAAATATGTCTATAGTCAAAAACTTTTCTAATTTTTTGGTAGATTAAGCTTGAGAGAATGTAGAATCAAGTTGATTATTGTTACTCATATTTATTTACCAATAAAAGTATTTTTTAACTCATATAAATACTCAATATAATTTTTATCTAATTTTTTCTGCTAGCTTGGCATCATATTTTTGTTTAATTTCTTTGACCAACTGTACTTCATCGGGATTATTTTTTGCCAAAACTTCACGGTCTTGACGAATGTTTACTAAATGAGATTCAACATTTTCTGAATTAATTAAAATTCCCAAATCCTCTGGAACATCTTCCTATTTATAATCAAAAATTAGGTTCAAAATTCAATCTCCTACTTTTTTAGTGTAATGATAATTATCTGTATAATTTTCCATATCATTATAGATAGATTCAGATGTGATACTGTTGTATCCAGAAAAATCAAATACAGGAGTAATTTCTACAAATTTACGTTTCCAGTCTTCAAAAATTGACCATTCACCTGTTGCTCGAATTGCTTCCCACTGAGTTACATGAGAGGGAGAAATAAATCAGATTAATTTGATTGGATTTTGTTGACACAAATCTAAAATTTTTTTCAACTCAGTTAATTGATTAGGTAATTGATATTTAGCATGAAGTTTATAATAAACATTGATACTATTGTTAAATCTCCACTTAGTTTTTTCTGGGTCATGATTTCGATATGGCATAAATCCATTTTCTCCATAAGCAATATTATCTGGTGGATTTTTTTGACTATCAACTATAGTTTCTTTACTTGCTGAAAGCGCATCTGAAGAAAAGGTAACGTGGACAAAATCTTCTAAGGAAATATGCCGTTTTTCTAATCTATTTTCGGAAAAGCTTGGTTGATTTTCTAAGAATGTGTTAAACATGAAAAAATCTAAGCCAAGAATAATCAAATCTAATTCTTTCTGGTTAGCGATCGCGTGTTCTATATAACGTCGTAATTCATAAATATTCAGACCGTTCAAACATAAATTATCACCAGGTTGCTCCTTTTCTAATCCTGGATGATTAGGGTTTAAACCTTGTTTTGTTCTAGATGAACCTATCAAAATCGTCACAGGTTTGATGCGAATAATATCAGTTGCTTTAAAGAGGCGATCGCTATTATCTTTCCGAAGTTTTGAATGATTTATTCCCAAGAAATTGGGAGTATTAAAAACATCATAAGGATCGATAACAACATTCAGTACTCCTAAAGCTACTACACGGAGAAATACTGAAAGTAAAAATATCCAATTATATCTAAGATATTTTCTTTTATTTCCCACAATTTTTTCTAATTTTTGGGTAGATTAAGCTTTAGAGTAAGTAGAACTAAGTTGATTATTAATGCTCATAATTTGCCTCCAAGTCAAATATGTTCTAAATAACGTCGTAATTCATAAGCACTTATAGCATTTAGTCCTAAATTATAAGCAGGTTGTTCATTTTTCAAAGCTGGATAATTAGTATCTAAACCTTGTTTGGTTTTAGATGACCCCATTAAAACAGTAACAGGAACAAAAGTAATTACCCATGCCAATACTTTCGGCATCGGAATATTTAACTTTCGCCACCAATGATTAATTGATACATAAACACCATGCAAACCTCCCCAAATCACATAAGTCCAACCTGCACCATGCCATAATCCACCTAACAGCATTGTTGTCAAAAGATTACTATAACGACGTACTTCTCCACGACGACTTCCACCCAGGGGAATATATAAATAATCTCTCAGAAAATTCGATAGAGTAATATGCCAGCGTCGCCAAAAATCGCTAATAGAAGTAGCCTTGTAGGGAGAGTTAAAATTAATCGGTAATTTAATATTAAACATCAACCCCAAACCTATCGCCATATCAGAATAACCAGAGAAATCAAAATATAGCTGAAAGGTTTAACTTAAAGCTCCTACCCAAGCTTCAATAAAACTCAACTCATACGCATTATTCAAAGCTCCTACAACCCAAGGCGATATAGTGTCAGCTATCAATACTTTTTTACATAATCCCAGACTAAAAATACTTAAACCCAAAGCCATATTTTTCTGGGAAAAAATAAAATTACGCAATTGACGAAACTGAGGAATAAGTTCATCATGGCGTAAAATAGGTCCGGCAATTAATTGGGGAAAGAAAACCACAAAGAAACTATAAGTAAGTAAATCATAATTAGTCTCTCTTGTTTCCCCACGATAAGCATCTACTAAATAAGCTATCTGAGTAAAAGTATAAAAAGAAATTGCCAAAGGCAAAATAATTTGCCCAGCATTCAAATTTGTAGAAACTACTGAATTAACAGTATCCAAGAAAAAGTTCGCATATTTATAATAGGAAATTATTGCTAAATTAAGAGCTATACCTACCCAAAGTAAAATATTTGCTCGCTTACTTTCCGGTTTAGCTTCAGCAATAAATTTACCCATTTGATAATTCCACAAAATAGAAATTATCAGCAGAGGCAAATAAGCAACATTCCAATAACCGTAAAAAGCAAAAGAGCTAGCAGTCAACCAAACCTTAGCAGCTTTAATTAAACCAAACTTGGTTAAGGCAAAGAATACAATCAGAGTTAAAGGTAAAAAACCAAAGATAAAAATATAAGAGTTAAATAACATACCAGGGCAAACACATCTTATTTTTGAAGTTTTTGTAGGGCAAGGATGTAATGGTTCTAAGTATTTATACTCATTACTCTTCTAAAGCTTAACGGTAGAAGGTTCCAGAATTTAGATGCGTTTTCCCTGAATTAAGATACCTAATCACTTTCTCCGATACGATTTTGCTAACAAATGTTAACAATGCACAGCAAGATAGCCTGCTGAGGGGGTATCTCCCAAAGTCTACAAGAAAACCTGTAGACGCTTTTTAAACACTTACATCGTCTTGGTTATCGACGTTCGCAGAAGTTTTAATTACTTGACCATGATAGGGGTAACTTATCAGGATAGCGGTTACATAGTGGCCTGGTTTTGCACCACAAACTACTCTGTCTGCACATGATTATAGCACAATCTATGCAACTATATCGGTATAACTATATCAACGTATATGAATTTATGTGAATAAATATTAGCAAATCAACAATAGTTAATCAACCCTAATTATTTTCTTGGTCATCTGAACAAGATTTTTGCATGACACTTTTCTTTTCCACAGTTTGTGTTTCCCCTGGTGGTACAGTTCTCTCATCCATAAAGAAAATATCGAAACTTTCTAATTTTTCCGAACCTTCATTCTTTTTATTCCATTCACGACAAACATAGTCTGCATAATAAGGATAAAGTTTTTTACCTATAGCTCGATTGAAATTTAGGAAATAAGTCCGCCACTGCATATTAGAATACAATTTATTAAATTCTCTTAGAGTTGGTTTATCCCAACTTAAAGGCTCTCCTTTTTTATACAAAACATCAACTTCTTTACCATTTTTCAACTTACCAGGAATAACATGCCAACCATCATCTCTAGGTGGAGCAGGAGCAAAGATACTCCAAGATTTATCTAATTTTGTCACCTTACCAAAAACATCTAACCTTTGTACAATCCGACGTTGAAATAATTTGTGAGTCTTAGTAATTAAATCTTGCTTTTGTACTTTTCTTCTTTGATAGGTTTGTTTGACAAAACTTTTAACGTTCCAAATAAAAGTATAAATAATTAGTAAAAATATAATGATATTTAATCCGCGATAAGGACGTATATTTAAAGGACGAAATTGAAAAGGTTTAGTAAAGTTGCCAGCAAATTTTCTATTATTGGCAATAGTTTCATAAAATTTAGTTCCAATTGGCATGATTGATGGTAATCCCATCACAAAAGCCAAAGGTTTAAATATAGGAGACAAACTAAATACATAAACTAAAGCTTCCCATTTAAAAAGTCGATTTTCTTGCCAGTCTACCACTACCCAAGAATTTTTATCCTGCATATCAGCATAGATAGATTCATCAGTTTGACAAGTCGTTAATGGCGTTCCCGGTAAAATCAAAAAAGTGCGTAGCAGATAAACAACTTTCTTACAAAATCCACAGTCTTTATCATAATAAATCTTTAATCCTTGCCGTTCATTTGTCTTAATTTTTTCCTGCCAATTATCCCATACTGGTGTAGGAATCAAAGCCAACCAACTAACAATACTTAAAAAAGGAAATATTCCTATAGTAAAACACAAACCAAAAGTAATATGTAAAAGAATAAATGAAACAACAGCAAAGGAACGGAAAAACGTAATTCCAAAAGGAATAAAAATCATCCAAGGTCCTAACCATTCAAACCAAAGAGCTGCCCAGGTTAGTAACTTTAATATAGGCTGAGGAAAACTTAGTAAAAATTGCCCGAATGTTGTAGCATACCCATCAAAACTCAAAGAATAATAGACAGCATCTCCATCAGGCCACCATAATTCACTTTTTGTTTTATATGCTGCTGAACCTGCGTAAATAAGCACCATTTGTGCCATTAATGCAAAAGTAGCAGCAGAACAAATACGTTTCGGTAATTTTTCTGTTGATGAATTCAATGCACTATCAATTGAATAGTTTGCTCCCAATGGTAAGAACATTGACCAAAAAAGTAGCACCCTTAATACATCATCTCCAGCAAAAATCAGGGTAGGATTTCTATTATGAATAGAAATAATAAACGCCCACATAGCAATAGTTGCTAATCTAGTTCGATATCCTACTAACAAAGCTATAGCTATTAATCCTGCAAATAAGAAAATTAACCCCTGTACAAAAGCTGCACCACTAATTGAATTTATTGACCAATACAAAGGACTTGAAATTTCCTTGAGTAATGTTCGAGGCAATACTCCAGCATCACTATAATGAGCTGTTAAATCTCCAGCACGGATAATTAAATCTGTGATAATTATTAACGCTAACCCTATTCTAAATAGGGCAAGTGATCGCAAATCTAAACCAAACAATTTTTCCAGTGTGGCACCTAAATTATTTTTTTCCTTTTCCATACTTACTGTCATTTTAATTATTTATAGTAATTTCATTTGAGTTGCGTAAAAAACATGGTTGCTTTTAGGCAACAGGCAACAGGCAACAGGTAAGAAGGTTTGCCGAACTTTTTACTATTAGTAAATAACTAATTCTTGTTTGACATATCATATCATTTGAAAATGCTATAGTTATTGACTGTATTAAAATTATAAATTATCTATTTATCTCAATTTTTTGTGACTAGCTGATTTGCCAAATAAATGTTGCCACCAAACTTGTAATCTATGGCGAATAACTTTAAATTTGTGAGATAAAGTAGGTAATCTTTGAATATAAACTCCTAACCTAACCAAAGCAGCAAAAGAGCCAGATAAACTAATACCAAAACTAGAAATAGCTGCCGTATTCATCCCCAAAGTAATCATCTCTCCCAAATGTAAATAATGAAACGGTCTTGGGCGTTTATTATTTAAAGTTTTCCATAAATTTTTGGCTGCTTGACTTGCTTGTTGATAAGCAACTTGAGCTGTTGCTGGAAGTTGTTGATTATTGGGATATGAAATCTCCGCAACATCTCCTAATGCAAATACTTCTGGATAGTCCACTAACTGTAAAGTTGGCTCACAAATAAGTTGACCTCTAGAATTATGAGAACAATCCAAATTTTTCACCAACTCTCTCATTTGAGTTCCCGCAGTCCATAATATTAAATCGGTGGGGATAACAGCAGTTTCTCCAGCTTGCAAAATAGTGATTTTGTCAGTTTCAATAGCATTCACACCTGTCTGTAAACTGATTAAAACATTTCTTTTATCTAAAGCACGTTGAGCATTTTTCCGAGTAGCAGGAGTAAAACTTTTCAGAATTTCCTTTCCTCTTTCTATCAGACGTATTTCTCCCCTTTTCCCTAATCTATCTGCTATTTTTCCTGCTAACTCTACCCCACTCGGACCCCCACCTACAATACTTACCAGAATTTTTTCTTGGCTAGAATTTTCCAAACTTTGTAACTTTTGTTCGAGGCGTTGAGTATCAGCTAAAGTTCTGAATGTCAAAACATTTTCTGCACCATTTGGTATTTTTCCATTAGTGACACCCACAGCAATAACTAAATAATCATAAGGCAAATTTCCTCCCTCTAAAAGTTTAACTTGACTAGTTTTTAAATCAATATCTTCAACCGTGTCTTGGCAAAACTGAATGTCTTTATTTTTGAGTAATTTATCAAAAGATGGAGCTATTTCCCAAGTTTTAAGTTCATCTGTAATCACCTCATAAAGTAAGGGAGTAAACACAATATGATCCTGTGAATCTATTAAAATTATTTGACAGTTTTTATGTTTAAATCCCCGAAAGCTTTGTAAATACAATGCTGTATAAAGACCGCCGAAGCCACCGCCTAAAATACAAATTTTTGTAGCTACATTACTTCCTTCGACTGTTTCAGATATTTTTCCAGTTTCCACAGCTTTTAATATTGATAATTATTGATTTTTGGCGTTGGTGAAAAGAGGTATGATATCTTGTCCGGATAAGAGCGCGAACAAAAAACTTTCCCCTTCTATTCCTTATTTCTTTTTCTTTATTCCCTCCTGACTCCTGACTCCTGACTCCTGACTCCTAAATAATTAAGATTAATATCATACCCTAATTTACCAGCGCCGATTTTTTACCTATTCTATAAAAATTACTCCTGACAAATCCCGATATGAAAATTTTCAGGAAGCAGCCTTCAACAATTAATAATTAATAATTAATTATTAATTATTAATTATTAACTCTCCTTGAAAAAAAGAGAATTAACTCAAAATAATTTTTTTTCTTTTTTCTCCTTTAAAGGAGAGGCTTTAAATCTTAATTATTCGGTAATTTTTTTTAAATTAACTTCAAAATTTTTACAGGTATAGCAATTTACTCTGGCATATTTACGCATTATTTTTTGTACATCTTTTCTAGATTGCACTTAATAACTCTAAGTTGTAAGTACCTGAAAGCGCATTGCTATAATTATATTTTTGAATCAAGTCATATAAAACTTTTTGTCAGAGCAAAATGTATTAGTACCTAACCAATTTTACTATTCAGAATTCTCCTTGCCACTATTGTTTTCATACCCTAACACCTAACCCAAAGTTTTAATATGATAGTAGAGCTAGTTTTAACCTCCATCGACCGCATGTTTGGTTTTACTGAAATATTTCTTCAACCGATATACATCAACACTCCAAATTAAAATCAATATGATCGCATTTAATCTGTTAACCATTGTATTTCACGCCCCAAAAATTTTTGTAAATCCAAAATATTCTTCCGGAACAAATGTTTTAAATCTAATCATTAGACATCTTGCAGAAGTCAGGGAATAGGGTATTGGAAATAGGGAGATGAAATTATTGATTTGATATCTTAAATTGATTTAATTAACACTTTTACCGAAAATTTGTGGTTCAAACCCTTCTCTTTTAAGGGGATAAAAATAAAAATTTTCCTTTGAGTCAATCCTATCCGTTTTAAAGGAGAGGTAATTATTAATTATTAATTATTAATTGTTGAACAGAGTTCTATTAAAACTCAAAGTAAATAAATTCAGAAGGAATAGTTGCCCCCAGTAAAATAGTTAAACCTAGCAGACCCCTAGATATCCAAGGAGATAGCAATAACTCATACTCATCTCGCTGCTGCCAAACTGCCAAATGTTCTAAAAATAATGCCCCGATCGCCACAGCTAAAGTAAAAACTAAAGCCCAAGCCTCATTTATGCTATAAGAGCTAAAAGCATCGATCACCCCTGAAAGTGAATAAGCTCCAGGTGTAACTAAAGTTACTAACTTAGTACCCAACCTACTAATATTAGTTTCCATAAAAAATAAACAGCCTAGAGTCACGGACATAAACGTCAAGGCCCAGGAAACTAAATCAGTTCTAGAAGTCCATCTACCCACAAACCTCTGAAAAGGTCTCCCGGCATATCTGATTGCCAATAGTAATGCTCCGTGGTAAGCTCCCCATAAAATAAAATTCCAGGCTGCCCCGTGCCAAAAGCCTGAAAGAGTAAATGTTATAAATAAATAAAATGGTGCCCATTGTTTATTTGCACCCATCAAAGGAATAAAAACATAGTCCCTAAACCAGTTACTCAGAGTAATGTGCCAACGTCGCCAAAATTCTTGGATACTGACAGAAGTGTAGGGTGCCAGAAAGTTTAATTCTAGTTTAACTCCCACAAATCTAGCGATACCAACAGCCATAAAGCTGTAACCACCAAAGTCAAAATATATTCTTAAAGTAAACAAAAAGGCATGAAACCAAACTAACAAAGCATTTGTTGCTTGCTCTAGGTCTATATATGGAGTAATGTTATCTGCTAGAACAAATTTCATAAATAAACCTAGAGATAACCATCGCAAACCTAATTCAAAGTTTTCTACAGTAAATTTGAATTTAAAAGATTCTAACTGGGGTAATAATTGTTTGCGTCTTTCGATTGGACCTGCTACAATTTGGGGAAAAAATGCGATAAAGTTGACGTAATCTATGAAATTAATTGGCTTTTTCTTTTTCGCTGTAAAAGAATCTACAACAAATGCCACCATCTGAAAAGTATAAAAAGAAATCCCTGGTGGAATAGTCTTATATACAGGTAAAGGAAAACTTTGTTGCCAATTATTCGGAATTCCTACCACTAAACCTACTACATCTTCTACAAAAAATGTGAGATATTTAAAGTATGCTAATACTGCTACATCAAATACTATTAAAAATGTAGCGATCGCCCTTGACTCCCAACCACGCCTTTGCAACATTAGTCGCACCATTATGTAGTTGAAAATCACCTCAAATATAAATACGGCAAAACTTTTTAAACTAGCATTTAAAAATAATGTTAGTGATAATACCATCAAGCCAATGGTATCAAAATAATCTTGCCAGAAGTTTAACCTTTTTCCTAGAGCGCGGATGGTGAAGAAAGGCACACTAAAAATCAGCAGCACCCACCAGAAGGAAAAATCCGAAAAATTCAATTAACTATTTCCTCCTCTATACTTGATAGCAACCTATCCCAATAAATTATGGTATGAGGTATTTGTCAATCTCTGAAATATTGAAATATTTTTTAGTTACCAAAAGCAATTTTATTATTGGTAACTAAGATTTTTAATTTTATGAAGATCAAGTCTTAATATATACTAAAAATCATTAGTATAACTAAGTAAAAATTCAGCCGTGAGCCATCAGCTATCTGCTATCTGCTATTACTTTTGGTAAACATTCAAAGCTGTATTAATTCAGCCCGGATTAAATCTTACTACAAAAGTCGTTAAGTCTATTTAAATTTAAACCCTATCCTCAAAAGCAGGGTCTTATAGCACTTGAAGCAAAGGTTAGAACAGCTCAAGAGTCTAAAACTTAGACCAGGTGTAAGATTTTTCCTTTTGCCTTCTGCCTTCTGCCCTCTGCTATATTGCTGTTTGCGTAGCATCCCGCAGGGAACTGCTGACTGCTCATAGCTAAATCCTCACATAACTAAGAATTTTCTCCGGGGGTTCTTCAGTTATTTTATGAACCACTTACTCCCTTCCAAAAACCACCCCAACCTTTACCAGATTTTTCAGCCGTTTCTTCCGCTTCTTCTGTTTTTTCTTCAGAGCTTGCCAAATTTTCTAATGCCTCAGAAATATCAAATTCAGAAACTAAATATTGAGCAGATTTTTCTATAGTTGGATAATCCCAAAATAAAGTAGAAGGTAACTCTAATTCTAGTTCATCTTCCAGCTCACCAACTAGAGTTACTGCATCAATTGAGTCCAAACCATAACGAGTTAAAGGTTCGGTAAATTCGATAGTACTTTTGTCAACAGACAATTGTTCTGCTAACTTTTCAGCAATCCACTTTTGTAAGATTTCTAAGGGGGAATTTTCTGTTTTTGCTTCAGTATTAAGCGTGCTGGAGTTCTGAACTTGCATTTATTTTATTCTCCTGTTTTTTAGTTTGTGCTAGTTGAAAAGGAACAATAGAAAAGATTTTATTTTCGTTATCAAGTTTGAGCATTTCTTGAGTAACTTTTTCCCAATATAATTGGTCTACTTTTCGTGAATGCCCAAAAGGTTGCAGTAGACGATTTAAACATAGTACCAACCACTCACCACCTGCAAAAAACTCACCCAGTATTTCGCGGTTATAAATCCACATATGCAAACACGCAGCAGCAGCGTGTAAAGCACAGTATTTTTTAGCTATTTCAAATAATTCTGGTGACTGGTCGTGACCAAACTCAAATGCTGAATTAGCAATTTGTTGGTCGTGAGCGTTTACTTCTTCAATAACACACTCACTCAGTGTAGTAATTTGCTCTAAAACTTTAGTATTTATGTTAGCAGTTTTTAAAGCTTTTAACTGCTCTAAAGCAATTTCTAATCCTTGTAAAGCATCATCAGATCCCCGTCCTACAATTTCCAGTTTTTCTGGTTCAAAAGTAGGCAATTGTTTCTCCAAGGAAAAGATTATTTCCAGACGAGATTTAATTGCTTCCATCTTAGCATAATTCCGTCTAGAACGTTGTTTTGTTAACTGACGAAACTGTAAAATTAGAGAATGCAAATTAACAACTGTACTACCATCAAATACACTAATAATTGAGTTATCTCTCAGCACTTTTTGAAACATTCCCCAGTCATGTTCTTCCCGCATATAAAAACGAGAACCTAACACCACTGAAATATTATTAATCATCGTTTCTAGCTGAGTAGTAACAAAATATTTCACCACTGCACCCCAGACACTAAATTGTCCAGGAACAACATGAAATCCTCTCGCTGCTCCAATTGTTTCACAATCACCAATTAAGATGTCTAAAAAGGCTTCAGTCAAAGTTCTGCGAGGTTGAGGAATATCTAAAACTTTTTTGTTGTAAACAACTCGATTGATCGCAAATTTTAATGTAGTTCTTAAGGCTGTGTCAGCAGCTCCAAGAGAAAAAGCTGCACATAAAGTTCTGGTAATTTGAAATCCTTTCAGAGCTACTTCTAGACCGGATCCTTCTCCCTTAATCAACATATCTTCAGGAACAAAGCAATCCTTAAAACCTATCCCACTCATATCAGAAGCACGAATTCCGTGGGTAAGGATTTTTGGTAAATTGTAGTAATTTGCTGGGTCTAGTCGGCTTTTTTCTACCATAAATAAAGACAGACCTCTAGCTCCTCCATCCTCTTGGTCTGTCTTTGCTAATATATAAGAAACTCCAGAAATAGTTGCACGATTTATCGGCCACTTTTCCCCATTAAGTAGATAACCTCCAGGAACTTTTGTTGCGTTCAAATCTCCACCAATTAGGTCAGCACCATGTTCCTTCTCTGAGTA
Source organism: Okeania sp. SIO2F5 (assembly GCF_010692685.1). Taxonomy (NCBI): domain Bacteria; kingdom Bacillati; phylum Cyanobacteriota; class Cyanophyceae; order Oscillatoriales; family Microcoleaceae; genus Okeania; species Okeania sp. SIO2F5. The sequence goes on from NZ_JAAHGU010000026.1 coordinate 54,851, forward strand.
ACCAAGGCACATTGCCCCATGTTCATCTTTAATATAGGTTGCTAACTTTTGCTTTTGTTCGTCCGTACCTGCCATCCAGGTAATAAAAGACCAAAATAAGGTAGTAAAAGCAATTCCAATTGTTTGGTCGCGTCTACACAAAACTCTAACAAAGGCCAAAAACTCTTCAAAAGAAGTAAACTCCCCCCCACAATTAACAGGGATATAGTGATGTTGTAGCTTCCAATTATAGAGCCATTCAATTTCCTGATGTGGAAATTCTTCACTCTCATCAATTTCAATTACTCTCTTGAAAGACATTGTACTGTCTGGATTTTGTGGATCGCCAAGAGCACGCTCTAACTCTTCAGCTACCCAATATTGCTTGAGTTTATCCATGCTAAATCTCCTATTTATCTAGGTTTAATTTCTAGCTATTTTTCATTTGGGATGCTAATGACTCAACTTCTTCTTGTAACTTTCGATACTTGGAGGTTAGTTGAGGATTTTCACTCCAGTCAGATATCACGTCTAGGGTTCCGGCCAAAAAATTGGAACGACAAGCACGACGTTGAATCTTGCCACTAGCAGTCTTAAGAATATTTCCTGACTTAGCCAAAATTACAGCATAAGCTTGTAATTCATGGTCTTCTGAAACAGCTTGGCGGATATCATTGATGACTTTCTCCGTATCCAAATCTTGAGTGCGACGTTCTACCTCTTGAACAATGACTAAATGTTCATCACCCCTAACTTCGACTGAAAAAGCAGCACCATAATCTGGACGAAGTGCCGGATGAACCTGTTGTACTGTCCACTCAATATCTTGGGGATAGTGATTTGTACCTCGGATAATAATTAAATCTTTAATCCTACCCGTAATATACAACTCCCCATCTTTCATAAATCCCATGTCTCCAGTCCGCAAAAACGGACTTTCTCCACTATCTTTGATGTAAGCTTGGAAAGTTTCTTTGGTAGCTTCCGGACGTTCCCAGTAGCCTTGAGCTACACTTGGGTCCAATACCCAAATCTCTCCCACTTCATCAGTAGCACATTTTGCTAAAGTTTCTGGATTGACAATAGCTACCTGAGTTTCACAAACTAAGCGACCACAAGATGGATAAGCTCTTACTCCTGTCGCATCAGGAGAAACTTCTACAATTTTATTTTTTTCTACTAGAGCTGTTGCATCTATAGTGCAAAGTACCGGGTCTGTGAGTTTAGGTTTAGCTGAAACCAGTAAAGTATCTTCTGCTAGTCCATAACATGGAGCAAAGGCATTCCAGCGAAAACCACTAGCTGAGAAAGTTCCGTAGAAACTCTCCATAACTTTTGGGTTAATAGGTTCCGCCGCATTACCTGCTGCCTCCCAACTACTAAGGTCTAAAGTAGATAGTTGTTTTGGCTTAACTCGGCGAACACAAAGGTCATAAGCAAAGTTAGGTGCTTGAGAGTGGGTCGCTTTGTAATTTGACAGAGCTTGCAGCCATCTCAGGGGTTGCTTCACAAATGAAAATGGGGACATTATGTAGCATGGAGTTCCATTATATAGGGGTTCCATCATTCCTTCCACTAACCCATAATCGTGGAAGAAAGGCATCCAGGTAATAGTTTTACTTTCTGGGGTATATCCACAAGCTCTCTGTAAATAGCCTAAGTGGTGAATTAAGTTTTTGTGGGTCAGCATTACCCCTTTTGGAGTAGAAGTAGAACCAGAGGTATACTGCAAATAAGCTAGTGTATCGCTAGTAACACCTGGATCTTTCCATTCCTGAGCTATTTCTAAATCAACAGATTCAGTATCTATCCAGCGCATTGTCTCGAACTCAGGAAATTCATCAGCTACTTCTTCTACAAGGGAAATAATTGTGGCCGTTGTTAGCACCAGGGAAGCTTGAGCATCTTGAACTATGGCTCTAAGTCTAGGCAAAGTTCGTTTGAGACGACCTGCTTCTGGAGGAGGTACTGGAATTGCGATTACCCCAGAGTATAGACAACCACAAAAAGCTGCTATTGCTTCTAGTCCTTGTGGATAGAGTAGTAAGCCTCGTTCTCCTTTGACTTGATGTTTTTGTAGCAATGCTGCAATAGCTCGTACTCGATGCTCTAGTGAAGCATAAGTAAAGTTTTCCCCTTCTTTTTTGCCGTCAACCAAAAAAGTGTATGCTAGTTTTTCTGGTTGTTCTGCTGATAAAGTTTGAAGTAGGTCTATTAGGGTGGAATATTTCACTGTCTCACTCATTAGAATAGGAGAAGTATTGGCTTGTATATTCAGATATTATTTGGTTATCTGGATTGGACTTAGGATTTTACTTTAGATTATTTATCCTGAGTAATACACCTATTAGAATGTAATTTTAGTGACATTTACTTATTTTGCTTGAGCCTCAAAGCTTGATAAAGCGCTGCAATAAGTGGGTTTTAAACTATGAGGTGGTAATTTTTTTTACTATACTCTTAGCCAATCTGTTTTATTTTGACATAAGTTGATCGACGATTGCAACTTTTAGGTTGGTTCTTTACAGAATCTTTAAGTAATCGGATAGGCTTGCAGAGAATTTTATCCTACTTTATATTTTGCACGTCAATTTTTAATACTAAAAGTAGTACGGCAAGAGCAAGAGTGGTTAAATACTTAACTTTGGCTTCCAAATCAAAAAATCCTATTCAACTGAAAGCAGGAGAGCAGGGTAGGGGAGCCATAAGTTTGACCAAGTAAGGAGGCAGTCCAAAAATCCAGGGCTATTTCATTCTTTATAGATTACCTGGGTGTTGGGAGTATGGGAAGTGTAGAGAAAAACTACAACTTTTTTATGGGTTGAATTAACTGTTTGGGGGTTTGCATTTTCCCATATCCCCCACCAACCCATACCTCCCAAACTCACTCCCCCCAATAAGTTTCAGCCTTAATGAAACAGCTATGCCAAAAATTGGAGATTTAATTTTTTGTTATTTCCTGATGTAGCAGTCGAAGCAGAACTTAGGACATTCCTAAATGCTCCAACCCAGTCATAGATTACGTATGTACGGGCGAATGGCCATTCACCCGTACTGACTTCTGACTTCTGACTTGCGCGTAGGGCTATACTTGGTCAATCATCTCAATATTCTATATTTTTATCTAAAATATAGAATATTGAGAATTTATAGTAGTCGAAGGAAAGGTTAGGACAGATCAAAAGCTTAAAACTCAGACAACGTAAGATTTTTCCTTTTTTCTTCCTTCTTCCTTCTGGTATATAATTATTCCTGAGCAAATATTATCTATAATTTGATGAGTTAAAGTAAAACTTTTTTTAGATGAATAATTACAACAATAATAACTTTAAAAAAAATCCCGAAGTAGACCAGGGATCTGTACCAAATGTATTGAACCCTCTATCTAATATTTTTAAGTCTATTCAAGGTTTTTATTACCAATTGTTAGAATGGTTTAAGGAACTTCCTCAATGGGCAAAAATTATAAGTTTAATTATTATTCCTCTATTCATAATCAAGATATTAGAGGCGATTATCAGTTTAGTTTCTTTGTTAATTACTATAGCTGTGTTTGGAGGAGCGATTTATATAGGATATAAATTTTTATTCTTACCTAATTATTCAGAAACAGGTAAAGATGAAGGTGAAAGACAGAAATGAATTATGATTATTGCTGCAAACTATTAATAAATACTCAAAAATATAGGTATTATTGATACATTAAAAAATATATAAATAAAGACGAATACTAGATTTATTGGCAGTCTTAGTCTGAGTAAAATTTGCTCAATTAGATTAGTTATAGTATTTACCTAGTGTAGTGTGAAATAAAGTATCAAAATTAGTTTGACCACAAAACAATAATAGTATATAGTATTTCTGCGATCGGTTACCAGCACTGTATGAATTGATTACAGGTTTTATCTGTTAACAAAATTTAGACATAACGGATAAGTTTGGAAAGTATGGGAAAATAAATATAGAACCAGCTTAAATGTGATATTAGCTCCTTATTTGTTCCTAGTTAGGAAACTAAAAAAAAGGGTGAAAACAGGTAGCCTTAATAGTAATACCATACTTAACGGTGCAAAATAATTAGTCTAAAAGTTGAGAATACTAGAGTAAGCACATCAATATGACAAGCCCAACTTTTGGTTCAGATATTTCAGATATCAATAATAGCAATAACACAGAGGCATCGTGGCAACAAAAATCCCAGCAATTACCTATCTGGGTCCGTAGATGTGGTGCTTGGACTACAGAAGTATCCCTGGTTGTTCTTAGTGGAATAGTTCCATTTTGGCTTGGTCACTTGGGTAATATAGGCAACAAATCTGTTCCTCTCAACCCAGTAGTAGCAACCACCACAGAAGCAATTGCCAATACTTTAGGAATTCCTTTACGAAACCGTTATCAGAAAGTAACACCTCTGGCTAATCTATTTTGGTCTGGAGCATTATTAGCTCCTTTAGCAATTGTAGGTTGGCAATTATTTTTGTTAGCTAGAACAGGTCAAACATTGCCTAAGCGTTGGTTTGAAATCAGAGTTGTGACAGCTTTAGGAACTTCTCCAGGCTTGAGAAGAACCCTAGTCCGTGAGGGTTTTGCTAAATGGGGATTACCTATGGGAACTGCCTACTTGATTTGGTATCTAACTGGGGCATTTCCTTCTTTGGCAATTCTATTAGCATTGTCGGGATTAGCGTTACTAGGTGATATTTCTTTGATTCGTTTCAATAAACTACGTCGTACAGGACATGATCGATTAGGAAACACTTTTGTTGTAGATGCCCGTTCTGGTCAATTAGATTCTCATCCTTTTAATTTTATCGATACTCAGACACAAGCTTCAATAGCAGCAATTGTTACTACTCACAAAAAATCAGAAGGTTTTCATCTTTGGCCTTGGATGCGAAAAAATCCAGGTATGACTTTACTGATGATAACTGCTTTAGGTATGGTCTCGGTTTTGGGGACAATTTTTGGCACTCATGTTTATATTCAAAATCAAGCAAATTGGCGAGAGTTTAAACAACAAGATAATGATATGTTTCTGGCTCTTGTGAATAAGTTGTCCCTGACTTCGAGTAAACCTCAGCAACGACAAGTGGCAGTTTTAGCTTTGGGTTCTACTAAAGATCCTCGTGCCATACCATTGTTAGTAGATTTGTTGGGGCAAGAAAATGAACCAAGTATACTTGATGGAATTCAACAATCTTTAGTTAGTGCTGGACCAACGGTAATACCGGAACTACGTCGCTTAAATCAAGCCCTCAAAAATGATCTAGATTCTCTAAGTTATGGAGGCAACTCTCAAGAACAGCTTCTGGTATCTCTGCGACTACGAGCTACTCAAAAGGCGATCGCTAAAGTTCTCAAAGTTTACAGTGGGTCGGTTAAAGAGGCTGACTTAAGTGGCGTTGATTTAGGTCAGATAACTTCTGGCCCTGCTAGCTTTACTTTGATATTAGAAAATACTGATTTGTCTGGAGTGAAATTTAGAGGCGCTACTCTTAATCAGGCTAGTTTTAAGAATAGTCGCTTTTATGGACCAGGAAAAGATAATCGTTTAGGAACTTTTGACGATTTGATTGCTGATTTGAGTGGAGCAAATCTGATAGAAACCAATTTAACGGGTGCGACATTTGGCCCAGTGGTGATGAAACGTGCAGACTTATTTAGAGCAATTCTAAATAAAGCAAAAATGCCTGATTCAATTCTGACAGAAGCCAACTTAAGCAGTGCTAAGTTAATTGAAACTGATTTACAGCGAGCAAATTTAACAGAAGCAAGTTTGACTGGTGCAGATTTAGGAAGTGCTAATTTATCAGAAGCTAATTTACGCAGAGCTCATTTAAGTAAAGTTAAGGCTGAAGGAGCTAGCTTTCAATCATCTAATTTAATGGAGTCTAATTGGCAAGGAGCAAATTTATCAGGGGCAAATTTCAGTAAAAGTAATTTGAGAAAAGCAGATTTGAGTTTAGCCCAACTAACAAATGTTAATTTTCGGAATGCTCAACTACAGAATGCTAATTTACGAAACGCAGATTTGAGTTTGGCAGATTTACGAGGAGCAAATTTGAGTGGAACTGATTTAAAAGGAGCCAAATTAGTAACTCCAAAACCGGCTCAATTAGACCAATTTTTGGCAAGTCCACTTGAGACATTCAAATCCGATTATTTAAGGGGAGTTAATTTTAATTTTGCCAAAAACTTAGATCCTAATCAAATTAATTACATTTGTAAACAGGGGGGAATTCACGAGCAATGTACGAATAATTAATTAGGGTTTGCTGAATAAAATTTTTTGGTAGAGGTAGGAGTCAGTCCTCAGGAATCAACCTACCCGCGCGCCCCTCTCAGGAGGGGGAGTCAGGAGAAATGGGAATTATAGAGGAGGTAGTCGGAAAAATTGTCCCTTGTTTTTTTTTGCCATAATCGTCCCAAAATACTAGCTTTATGCAGCTCTTTCCACCGAAAAGCTGACACTTTTTTAGACCAAAAAATTCTACAACCAATATCAGTCAATGCTTTGATATTTAATCAGAAAGCCCTAATTAAATTAAATAAATTAGTGGGTTTGTTAATCGAGCAGTTAAGAATGCTAAAAAAAAATGAGAAACCCTAATTATTTTCAGGGCTTCTCATCAACTAAACTAATTAAATATTTCAGAAGCTCAAATGTAGAATTCTGATTGTGCTATAAACTATACTGTTACTGCTTTTTTAGTAGTAGCAGCTAATTCTCCACTAGCATATTTAGCAGCAAACTCATCCAAAGTTTGAACCTTAATTTTGCTAGCGTTACCAGCAGTGCCAAATTGTTGATAGCGATCGGCACAAACCTGTTTCATGTACTTGATAGAAGGCTTCATAAAGTGACGAGGGTCAAAGTTAGAAGGATCTTGAGCAGCAGCTTCACGGATAGCAGCAGTAATGGCCAAACGGTTATCAGTGTCGATATTTACCTTACGAACACCACTCTTGATTCCTTTTTGAATTTCTTCTACAGGTACACCATAAGTTTCTGGAATTGAACCACCATACTGGTTGATCATTTCCAATAAGTCTTGAGGGACAGAAGAAGAACCGTGCATAACCAAGTGAGTATTAGGTAGGCGACGGTGAATTTCTTCAATACGGCTAATAGCTAGAATTTCTCCTGTAGGCTTACGGGTAAACTTGTAAGCACCATGGCTAGTACCAATAGCAACTGCCAGAGCATCTACTTGAGTACGTTCTACAAATTCTACTGCTTCATCTGGGTCTGTCAAAAGTTGTTCACGAGAAAGGACGCCTTCTGCACCATGACCATCTTCTTTATCGCCCATACCAGTTTCTAGAGAACCTAAGCAACCTAGTTCTCCTTCTACACTTACACCAATGGAGTGAGCAACTTTAACTACTTCAGCAGTAACATTAACGTTATAGTCGAAGCTAGCAGGAGTCTTAGCATCTGCCTCTAGGGAGCCATCCATCATCACGCTAGTGAAACCATGGCGCATAGCAGAATAGCAAGTAGAGGGTGCATTACCATGGTCTTGGTGCATGGCGATGGGAATATGAGGATATGTCTCTACGGCGGCTATAATTAAGTGACGTAGAAAAATTTCACCAGCATACTTACGCGCTCCACGAGAAGCTTGGAGAATTACAGGACTGTTTGTTTCATCAGCAGCCTGCATAATGGACTGAATTTGCTCCATGTTGTTGACATTATATGCAGGAATTCCATAACCGTTTTCTGCTGCGTGGTCTAATAATAACCGCATTGGTACGATAGCCATACCTTGTCCTCCTATATTTTTTGTTATTAGCCGATGGGTAAATTTGATTTACTTAAGTTTAAATCTTACGACAATATTAAGACAAATTGAAGATTCTGTCTATCAATATAATATTTTAGATATAAAAATTATTATGGCAAATAATATCTACCGCTTTAACGAAGTCAAAAGTCAGGATTTATAAGTCAGTAGTTATTTTTGTAACGGGGATTTGAGCAAAGCTCCAAAAATATTTCGCCTTAAAAGACGGGGCTGCGCGACCCAATTAGGGTCTGCTGAAAAAATTGGTTGGTGGGGGTAGGACATGGGGACGCAGAGACACGGGGACGCGGAGATGAAGAAATAGGCAATGCTTTCAGCCATTTTATGTGAAGAAATCTTCTTGATTTTCAGCAGAAAATTTCAGTAAATTGATGCCAATAAGAGCCATAAACTTGGAGATAAACTGAATATCAAAAGCTCCATTACCTTAGCTATCCTGACTTTTAGCTTTATTCAGCAAGCCCCAATTATTTTGATAAGTATAAAGGCAGAAATTTTATAGAGCAGTGGTGAAGCTCTGAATTAATTATTTTTAAGATTTTAATATTAGTGGGTCGCCCGGGATTCGAACCCGGAACAAATCGGTTAAAAGCCGAGTACTCTACCGTTGAGCTAGCGACCCCTATTAATTTTTTTATTTTATTTAACACTTCCACTAACTATAGCATAGTCATAATTAATCTTGCAATAGTTTTCAGAAAAAAAAATTGAGATATTGTGAAACCTTTATGGACAATTTAGTTCTTCTGTATTAATTTACTACATCATCGGGAAAAAGGGGTCATTTCAGTTATCAGTTATTAGTACTTCTGCCTGAAATCAGAGCCTTGAAATATTTAACTTTATTTTTTTTCATTTCCTTAAAAGAGGAGGCTTGAGACCTTATTTTTTGGTCGTAATGGGACACTCCTTTCTTTACCACTCACAATAATTACTATTATCAAAAATATACTAACCTTGGATAGTTTTGGGATAATTTATTTCTTGGAAGTTCCTTACCACTACCAAATACATATTATGCAAGAATTACAAAAATGTTGCAGTCAGCCTAACTAGCATTTCACAGGAAGACCCAGGCTCTAAATCAATCAAACGATCGCCTGTATTTATTGAATTTGGAGGAGCTGTCCATGGTTCTAAACAATAAAATTTTTCATTTTTAACCGTCCAGAAAGCCATAGTTGAATAAGAAGATGTATAACTCAGGAGAATCTTGAGACCACGACTTCGATCATAGACGGTAGTGGCCAAGCCTGTTAATCTTTCAAATATTGCATTCACTTCATCTTGATTAAGGTCAAATTTACCATTATTATGGTGGACGATTCCTGTTTTTGGTTCCACATATTGCATTGAAGGGATATCAAAGTGAAGCTGATACTTGTTTGGAGCAAAGAAATAAGGATGTAGTCCTGTTGAAAATGGCATCCTTTGTGTATTGCTCAAATTGGTGTAAGCTTGGAATATTTCTAAAGAATTACCTTTGACTTGATAAGTAAAAGTTAATTTAAAATCGAAGGGATAAACAGTTTTTGTAAATCTATTACTGGTTAAAACTAGAGTCATTGAAGCTCGGTCTTGAGTAGACTTTTCTATGACTTCCCAAGGTAGTTCTCGTGCAAATCCATGTTGTTGGAGAGAGTAACTATTACCATTATATTCGTATATGTTATTCGGCAAGTTGCCACAAATCGGAAACAGGATAGGTATACCACCTCTTAATATTAATTCTGGATTTTCTAACCTTTTGGAATCACAGTAAAGTAGCTCCTGATTATTAATACACCAACTTGTAATTATTCCTCCTCTCTCTGGAACGACATTTATACTAGAATTAAATCCTAAATCAGAGAGGGTATAAGTCTTGTATTGTTTTTGTTGAAGTGCGATGGCAAACACAGTTTTTAATTCAGGAATTGATTATTTAATATTGGGCATTGGGTGATGATAACTAGAAATAAAAATCAACTTTTTTGGTGATTTGCCCAATAATTATTTAGACCTCTAGTTTTTATCTGATTACAGTATAATAATTTCCGATCAACCATCAAATTTTTTTAGATAATATTTTCATTTTGCACTTTACTCTACGTCATTCGATACCTCATATTTTCAGAATCATTGAATATAAAAAACAGAATATGCAGCCATAATTATCATAATTATTAATGTTTGTATGATTTTAATTAAATTCTTAAACGAGGTAATTCAATAAATGGTTCCTTGATAAAAGGTTCTTTGATAAAAGGTTTTCTTTCTTCTTTAACAGTTACTTCGGGATTTAATATTGGTGGTAAAGAAAAGCTATTCTGACTATCTACACCAGCTTCCCCTTCAGACAAATTCTGAGAGTCATCTGTGGAATTTTGCTCATTTTCTATACTTCTAGGTGGCAACTCAGGTAAAGTTGGAGTTGATAAAATATTAGAGTTCGATCTACTTGGACTAGAGTCACTACCAGCAAAGTTTACAGAAGAATCGATCTTATCTATCTTGAGAGGGGTTCTCATGGGTTGATGGAAAACACTAGAAATTTGAGCAATGTGACTGAGAATTTCCTCTCCTTTTTTACCTGTCACAACTTGAGGTTGGTATTTGCTAACTACTATCGGCAAAAACTCAATCTTCATTTTGCCTGGTTTTAAAGAGACTTTCAAGATTGCTGTCTCATAATCACTCTCTTGATTAGAAGTATCTCCAGAAATCAAATTACCCAAAGAATATATAATAGGTTGCCCCTTATAAATTTCTGCCCCCTGCAATACCTTAGGATGATGTCCTACAACTAAATCAGCACCTTGATCAATTGTTGACCTAGCTATATCCATTTGCCAGTCTCCAGGATATTCTGATAATTTTACTCCCCAGTGATAGTTAACAATAATCCAGTCTACCTGCTTTCTCAGAATTTGAATATCTGTAGCTATCTGGTCTTTATGGCGACTGTTAACTCCTACTATCCCAGCATTTAGTTGAATATCTGTATCATCATAGCTTAGGTAGGCTATCTTTTGGCCTTTAACCTTAATAATCTTGGGTTTTCTGGCCTCATCTTTTGTTTTGCCCGCTCCTACAGAGTGAATATTTGCCTGCTCTAGAATATCTATTGTTTCAACTAAGCTTTGTTGGTTATTGGCCTTATTCTGGTCGTTGGCCAAATTCACTAGATCCACTCCTCCAGAAGTCAAGACATTGACATAGTTAGAATCTACTGCTACTTTATTCTGACTGTTTGTACTATTGATGGTAGAACGAGTCAGAGGATTTTCCAGATTAACCATTGCCAGATCAGCTTTTCTATACTCATCCATTTTGGCAAAAGGTAACTTATAATCCTCTTTTACTACATCAGAAACTGGATGAGATAAATTGACATCTCCACCAAACATTAAGGTAACCGTAGGGTCGTTTGGGTTTGTGAGTTTTATATCATTAATTACTCGTACTTTTCCAGCAGCAGTTTCCACTGATGAAATTGAATTTCGCACTAGCACTTCATAATAACTTACCCAACAACCCAATATAAAGGTAGCCACCACTGAACCTATTAATATGAAAGAGCGGAATATTTTAAATTTAAAATTATTACTTTTGGTGGGAATATTAGATTGATTATTTAATGTTCTTTTTAGTGGAATTCTAACAGATTGTTTCCAGAGGATATTGGGTGAACCCCTAAAACGTCCTATAATGTTTACTCTTTCTAGCAAAGGAGAATTCAGTTGATAAAGTTGCTGACAAATATACTTGATTAATTTCTCTGTTGGAGGTTCCTTCTGAAACTCTACTAAAACTTGTAAATATCCAGTGGTTTCTTTAGCTACACGAGCTGATATCCCTTGAGGTTTTAATTCTTTATTTATCCAGTAACTAATCGCCTTAAAATCACCAGATCGTGCTAATTCTAAAAGAGATGGTGGAGTTAAAGTAGGTGTGTAAGTCATATTTTAACCTAATAGTTAAAGCTTTCAGATAGTAGGTACAAAAGTTTGAAAAAATCAACAATACTGTATTTTGTCTAAACAAATATGTCATCCTGACTCAGGTCGTAAGTTTTGCCTAAATCTGTATCAGTAAAATTGACATACGTTAAGCAACAATTTTAATATTTATGACAAAAATTATCTGTAGTTTAGTATGGAAGTCAAAAAAAAATATTTAAAGAATTAAATCAGGAAGATACTTAAAGATATAAATAATATAGGTAGTCCTAAATATGTAAGGATAGAAGGAAAATATCCAAAATATAGTGTGTTGATCTGATGTCAATAATATTATATCTTGTCCCAACTGTACCTCAAACCAGATTGTCAAGAACGGTAAAATTCACGGTTGGCAAGCAAAACTTTAGATGCCGAGACTTTGGCCGACAATTTGTCCAAAATCCCCAAGGAGGAGATGACTAACCAAGAAATTAAAGAGTTGATTGATAAACTCTTGCAAGAATTGCTACCCTTAGCTGCTATTGCTCGCTTCACGGGAGTCTCTGAGCCTTGGTTACAAAGATATGTGAATCACCTTGATCAAATAGTACCCATACAGGTAAAAGTGGGAGTCAAAAAAAGGACATCTAACCATCCAATGTGATGAGATGTGGTCATTCGTTGGACATAAAGGAAAAAAGCAATGGGTTTGGTTAGCTATAGATTTTGTGACTCGAGATATTGTAGGAGTGTATATCGACTCCCAAGGTATTGAGAGGGCAGAAGGATTATGACGTTCGCGGAGCGTGGCGGAGTGCCCTATTACACATCTGGTAAAAATCAAAAATAAAATCAATTCTTATCCATAAATTATCAATTATTTCTCCCTTTTGCCAGATCAGCTGTTGCCTATTGCCTATTTTCTGGATATGTCTATATGCTACCACAAGTGTATAGACAATGTGCTGTTTGTTACACAGATTTTTGGTCTGGTTATCAAGAGATTTTTCCCAGCAAGGGACATCAGACTCTAGGAAAAGAAACTCGATCAACAAGTTACATTGAGCTACTCAATAATACTTTATGCCAAAGGATTTCTCCCTTGCTCAGAAAGACTATCTCCTTTTCCAAAAAGCTAGAAAATAACATTGGAGCGATTTGTTACTTCATTCATCATAATGCATTTTTACCTGTTTAGGAATACCATAATATAAGTATATATAGCTTCAATTGTATCCACTCAATATGATGGGGTAGGCAATTATGATAGCTGCCAAGACCAGCCAAAGGAATTAATAGAAGAGCGATCGTCAATAATAGTTGCCAGAGAGGGAATATTTCTGGTCTGAGAAATGCGATCGCGTACATATTCAAAAAAGCAAGGGTCCCAGCTTGCGAGTAGTAGCAACAAGGGA